>NZ_CAXAPD010000016.1:0-148709 GCF_963970515.1 Pseudomonas sp. RL_5y_Pfl2_73
CTTGCGGGTCTGCTTGCGCTTGCCGGCGTACTCGGCATCGGCGAAGGTCATCTGTTTCATCATTGAAAAGCTCGGCGACTGGTGTCCGGTAATTTTGCCAAATCAGGAAGTCTTTTTCAGAGTTTCCCTAGTGGAGATAATGAACCTCCGCCAGCCTGAGAGCAGGCAAAAAATCCTCCGCCATCGGCACCCCCTCCCGCACGATAATCATGAAACGCCTCTGAAGCGTATTAATGATCTCATCGCCATTGCTCAGGCGACTGCCCACCAATGCAATGTTGCTATTGTTTTTCCCAGCGCCAGTGATGATCCGTGCCGTGCTGCCATCGGCATACACCACCTCATCGCCTTTCTGCGCGGCGCGTACTTTCCAGCCGTTATCCAAGGTGAACGTCAACGACGATGACACTTGCTGGATCGTCCCGCCGTTACGCGTCTGGCTGCCCTCGGTGGCCACTCGATAAATAGCGATGGGCGGATGAGCTTCGACGAAGGCTTTTTGTCGACTCATGAATGCCGCGACGTCTTCGCCGTAACCCTCCAGTTGCCGGGGCTCCAAGTAAAAGTCATCCAGATGACGAAGAGCTTCATGGGAGATTTCGTTGGTGTAGGGGGCATCTAAAGATGAGTGCATTTCCAGGGATCTCATTCATGGGCTTCAGGCTGCATCCCTTGCACTGGGAAGGAGCGCTGAGCCGGCGGCTTCGCAATGATGAATAAGACGTTGTAGCGCCGGTGAGTCGCAACCCCTGCGGAGTGGCCTATGCAACGAATCGGAAGCGTCGTAACTAGAAATGCGCGTTTTCCTACAGTCGAAGGGTATTTGACACAACTTTTCGTCCCGCCCCTGCCCTGCTGATACCAATCGAAGCAACGCTCTTTGCCGCTTGTCGGAACTGTCAACTCTGACAGTTTCGATGGGCTTCGCAATCGCTTCAGGCTTCTAGCCGTTATCCAGGTCAACGCTCGATAAAACTGTTCGACCTTATGAGCTGCAACTCGCATCTCAAGAAAATCAAGCTGGTCCAAACATGGATAAAAAATTGATGAGCACAATAGCCTGGTCGGGCCGCACAGCCATATCTCGCAAACACCCCGCCACATCACCTTCTACGGAACAAGACAGCGTCGTTGTCGACGGCGCGACATTTACACATGCCTATGCATGCGTGAACGGTATTCGCCTTCACTACCTTATGGGCGGTGATGGTGAGCGCCCAATTTTGCTGGTGCATGGGTTTCCGGGCAGTTGGCGTAGTTGGGAGCCGTTGATGGGCGCATTGGTGCGTGCCGGCTATACACCCATCGTTCCTGATTACCGCGGCGCTGGCGAAACGGATATTGCAGTCGGTGGCTACGACAAAAAAAGCATGGCCCATGATCTGCACGAACTGGTCACCCTCTTGAACATCAAGCAGGTCGATATCATTGGCCATGACATCGGCTTGATCATTGCCTACGCCTACGCGGCACTTTATCCGGATGAAACCAAACACATCGTATTGATGGATGGATTCATTCCAGGCATCCCCGGGTGGGAAACCGCTTATAACGGAAACCCTGCTGTGGGCACTACCAGCAAATGGCATTTTCGCTTCTTTGGCAAAACGGCCATTGGCATGATCAAAGGGCATGAAAAAACCTACCTGGATATGTTTTTTGATGACTTTGTATTCGAGGGCAACGACAAAGTGCCAGATATGGTGCGACAGGCATTGATAGAAGACTACTCTCGACCCGATCGCATGGAAGCGGCATTCAAGCTTTATGCAGCCTGGGTAGAAAATGACGCGAATGACAACCTGGAGTTTGCCAAGAATAAACTGACTATTCCGCTGCTCACCATCGGCGGGGACCATTCGAGAGGAAAAAACCTGGCCGAACAGGCTCTGCACATCGCAACGCAACCGCATTCATTGATATTGATCAATACCGGCCATTGGGTGCTTGAGGAACAAACTCAGGCTACCCGCGATGCAATCCTGGCATTTCTGACGATAAAAAATGTCGGGCAATAGGCCATCATAAGATCTGATGGTGGGGTATGAACGAAGAAGGACGCCTCCTTTGGGCTAATGCCTATCAGTTAGGCGCAAACGGCATAAGTCCTGTGGGAGCAAAGCTTGCTCGCGATAGCGGTGGAGCAGCTTGCATCAGCGCTGGATGTGCCGCCGCCTCGCGAGCAAGCTTTGCTCCCACAGGTTTGCTGCTTAACTGACTGACCTTACCCCTTTGGGCGCCCTTCTTAATCGAGTCGGCTGGTCGCTTTTCATGTTGCCCTCCTTCTTCGGTGGTCCTGGGAAGCTCAGGCAACGCATTGATCACCATCGGTCAACAACGCCACAAACGCCTTCGCCATCGGCGAACGCTGATCCTTGCGCTGGACCAGCCACACCGCCGACACCGCCGCCGGATCGAGCAGCGGTCGATAGACCACCCCATCGATACGCATCCGCTGGTAAGACGCCGGCAATACCGAGACACCCAGCCCCGCCGCGACCAAGCCGATGATGGTCATGGCCTCGCCGGCTTCCTGGGCGAAATGCGGGCTGAAGTCGGCGTCGCGGGCCAGGTTCAGGAGTTGGGCATAGAGGCCGCTGCCGTAGCTGCGGGGGAAGAACACGAAGGGTTCCAGGGCCAAGGCCGAAAGGAACAGACCGTCTTCATTGCCCTGGGCCAGGGGATGCTTGGCGCTGAGCACGGCTACCAGCGGTTCGCGGCTGAGTTCGATTTCCGTCAAGGAGTCGGGCAACGGCAACGGTCGCATGATGCCCACCTCGATCTCTTCGTCCACCAACGCGTCGGCCACTTGGGTACTGCTCATTTCCCGCAGGTTCAGGTGCACGGACGGGAAGCGTTGCCGGAATGAAAAAATCGCCTGGGGAATGGTGGAGTTGAAAGGTGCCGAGGAGGTGAAGCCGATTTTCAGCTCGCCCAATTCCCCCAGTTGGGCGCGGCGGGCGACGTCGGCGGCCTTGTCGACCTGGACCAATATCCGTCGCGCTTCTTCAAGGAACAACCTTCCGGCCTCGCTCAATTCGACCCGACGATTGGTGCGCTCGAACAGCCGCGCACCAATCTCCTGCTCCAGTGCCTGGATCTGCTGGCTCAAGGGCGGTTGGGAGATCCCCAGGGCCAGCGCGGCGCGGCCGAAATGCAGTTCTTCGGCAACGGCGATGAAGTAACGCAAATGACGCAGTTCCATGGGCCACCCAATAGGTCGTTAAACGTCTTAAACAGGTCGAACAATATATTGGATAGAAACATTAGCCGGCTATATGCTTTTTCCATTGCCTGCCTGATCGTGCCCTTGCGAGGTCCACCGTGAAAACTGCTGTCGCTCCACTGGCCCATGAAATCCCACCGCGAGTGCAAGGTGACGTCGTCGCCGAACTCAAGGAGATCTACATCGAGAAAGGCACGCCAATGTTCATGCGCACGGTGCTGGCGCTGTTCAGTGGTGGCTTTGCGACCTTTGCCCTGCTGTATTGCGTGCAACCGATGATGCCGCTGTTATCCAAGGAGTTTTCCATCAACGCGGCGCAGAGCAGCCTGATCCTCTCGGTGGCGACCGGCCTGCTCGCCATCGGCCTGTTGATCACCGGCCCGCTTTCCGACCGTATCGGGCGCAAGCCGGTGATGGTCGCGGCGCTGTTCGCCGCCTCGGCGTGTACGATTGCCAGCGCCATGATGCCGACCTGGCAGGGTGTATTGCTGCTGCGTGCCTTGGTGGGGCTGTCGTTGAGCGGGTTGGCAGCGGTCGCGATGACGTACTTGAGCGAAGAAATCCATCCCAGGCACATCGGCCTGGCGATGGGTCTGTATATCGCCGGCAACGCCATCGGCGGCATGTGCGGACGCCTGATCACCGGCGTCTTGATCGACTTTGTCAGTTGGCACACCGCGATGCTGGTCATTGGTGGCTTGGCGCTGATCGCGGCGGCGGTGTTCTGGAGAATCCTGCCCGAGTCACGCAACTTCCGTCCCCGTTCGCTACACCCACGCAGTCTGCTGGACGGCTTCACCCTGCACTTTCGCGACGCCGGCTTGCCGCTGCTGTTTCTCGAAGCTTTCGTGCTGATGGGTGCATTCGTGACGCTGTTCAACTACATCGGCTACCGCCTGTTGGCCGAGCCTTATCATCTGGATCAGGCCTTTGTCGGGTTGTTGTCGGTGGTGTACCTGTCCGGTATCTACAGCTCGGCAAAAATCGGCGCATTGGCGGACAAACTCGGCCGGCGCAAAATGCTCTGGGCGACCATCGCACTGATGCTGGCCGGTCTTGCGCTGACCATGACAACCCCGCTGTGGCTGGTAGTGCTGGGTATGCTGGTGTTCACTTTCGGTTTCTTTGGCGCCCACTCGGTCGCCAGCAGCTGGATCGGCCGCCGCGCCCTCAAGGCCAAGGGCCAGGCTTCGTCACTTTATCTGTTCAGCTATTACGCCGGATCCAGCGTGGCGGGTACGGCGGGCGGCGTGGCCTGGCACCTGGGCGGGTGGAACGGTGTCGGCTTGTTCATCGGCGGTTTGCTGGTGGTCGCATTGTGCGTGGCGGTGAAGCTGGCGAAATTGCCATTGTTGCCGGGGAATGTGCAGGTTTAGGCCCTCAAGATTTCACGACCCAAACCAGGAACAGCGTGGACACTTTGTGGCGAGGGAGCTTGCTCCCGCTGGGTGGTGTAGGAGCTGTGTAGGAGCTGTCGAGTGCAACGAGGTTGCGATCTTTCCCAGACACTTGAGTCTCAAGCGAAAGATCAAAAGATCAAAAAATCGCAGCCTTCGGCAGCTCCTACAGGGCGCAGCCGAGCGGGAGCAAGCTCCCTCGCCACAAGAGCTCATGCGCCTGGCCAAAATTGTTGTGTGCTCGGTCGATCATTGACGCAAAACCACCCGCGCACCCAGCAAACCATTCTCAGCTTCCAGGGTCAGCGACTGCAGCACCGCCCCATCGCGCTCTTGTTGATCCAACCAACGAAGCAACGAATTGGCCTCGCCACTGACGGCAAGCCGCAACGAATCGCCGTCGACCTCCATTTCCGCTATTTCCAGTCCCGCCGCGGTCGCCCCCTCGTTGACTCGCACTGACAGGGGCCCCGTGGCGGCAGTCGCATCCCGGGTGGGTTCGGCGCGCTGGATCCGGGCCATCAGCTCGGCCTGTTGACGGTGCTGGCGTTCGGCAAGCTCCAGTCGTTGCCGAGTCGGTTGCCAGATCGACGTGTAGGCCAGCGCCACCAGCACCAGCCCGACCAGCCCCAACAACAACCCTTGTTCACGGCGCGATGTTTCCCCCCAGGCCTGTTTCAAAGCCAGCCATCCCTTGACGTTCATCAACTGTTCTCCAGTGTGAGAATGGCCTGCACGCGATTGTTCTGTTTGCTCGCGCTGCCCAGGGTGACGGGCAATCCGTTCTGCTGCCCGCGTTCGCGCAGTTGTTCAAGTTCGACGAAGCTGTTGGCCGTCAGTTGGATCTTCCAACCCTCGCTTTCACGAAAATCGATGCGCTGCACCTCAACGTTGCTGGCGCCAATGACCTGCTCGGTCAAGCGGACCAGCCGCGCGACCTGGGTGTCCTGACTGTGTCCATGACGGCTCTGCAATGCCTGGAATTGCGCCGCCAGGTCGACGATCCGCTCCTGCCCGGGATACAACGACCTGAATCGCTGCTCGCTTTGGGCATACAGAAGCCGGGTTTCACTTTCAATAAAACGTAGGCGGGCGTCACTGAAAGCCCAGGTGAGCAACAAAGCGCCCAGCACAGCCGCCGAAGCGCCGCGCCATGGCAGCGGTTGGCGGCGCCGACGAAACGCGCCCTGCAACAAGTCGATGGGGTGTCCGCCAGCGCTCAACAGCCTCTCATCGACCCCCTGGCGATCACGTTCCTCATCCAGCCAGTGGATGTCTTCAGGCAGGCCTGGTTTGAGCGTTGCCAAGCCTCGGGCCGACAACGACATCCGCGCCGACAGCCCTGCGCCCAAGAGCCAACGCCCGAACCAGCGCACGCCAAACGCCTGGTCATCGGCAAGCAGATCGGCATCAACATGCACCGCACGCACTTCAATGCCTTGTGCCTCCAGCAACACCAGGAGCGCCTGGAACCGGGCCCGCTCCGTCACCATCATGGGATAGCGGTGCTGACGGTCGCGCGGGCCGATGCTGATGTGCAGCGCCTCCAGGTTTTCACTCAGTTGCTCTTCGATGGCGAATGCCAGGGCCTGGGGTTTGGGCTGGCGTCGAGAGGGCCATGGAGCGCTGCGCAACCAACTGCACATTTCCATCGGCAACAGCACATCGACGAGCCGTCCGTTCAACTCGCCGGCCGCCTCATGCAAAGTCAGGCGACGACGCTCGCCGGTTGGCGACCACACGCAGCACGGCCAATTGGCGCAAGCCGCGCCCAGGCCTTCGGCCGTCAGGTAAAGCCAGGTTTTCATCAGGGAAGCTCGCTGGTGCTCAAGGGTAGGAAACGACGCTGACGAACAGTCCAGCGCCCGCTAACGGAATCGCGCTCAACATCCGAGGCCAGGTGCAGACGGCTGCCGGTGTGGGTCACACTCACGGTGATCCGGAACCAGCGACTGCCCACCCCCAGACCGTGGCTGTTGAGGCCCAGCCCGGACAACACCGGGTCGTTGGTAAACGCCTGCACGCTGGCGTAGGGCGCGTGGCGCCGCTGGTTGACCAACGCGTTGGCCGGTCCGGCTTCCATGCCATCCAAGGTCATCAGCACGAGCTGCGCAGCGGTATTGATGTTCAGCCGCGCGTCTTTGGGCAGCAACACGACCCACGGTTCCAGGCGCCGCAGTGTCTGGCCGTCGATGCCCGGCAGCAGGCGCAGTTGACTCAACTCCTGCACCGGCCCGACCTGGGGCAAGGACAGCGCCGGTAAATCCAACAAGACGAGCAATCGGCTCCAACGGCCGAGGGTGACCTGATCGATTTGCCCCAGGGCCAGCAGCGCGTTGAGATTCAAGCGCCCGGACAAATCCTCGATATCGATGTGAAGCTTGGCGTCTTCCATTTCGAAGGCAGGCTCAAGCCGAGCCCAATCCTGGCCCAGGTCAACGGGCCCGGACGGCGTAATTGCGCTGCCTTCCAATACCGCCAGCGCCCAGGCTTCACCCGCCAGCCCCAATTGCCGTAACTGGACCTGCTGCAGCTGCTGCGCACTGCTGTGCAACAACAGGCGATGACTGCGCAACAGGCCACCGACCAGCAGCAAGGCCAGGCTCAACACCAGCAGCACGCTGATCAGCGCCACGCCGCGTTGTCGGATCATGGCAACGTCTCCGGCAACAGCAGCACCCGACGGACCTGTTCGAAACGCCCCACCGACACGATCAATTCCAACGCCAGCGGCGACGTGTCGCCCGCGGTTTCGCTGTGCCAACCCCGCTGTCGGTCGAACACACGCCAGCTCAGGCCGTGCACGTCGTCGAGCAGTTTCTGTTGCTGCACGAGGGGCCTGTCTTCGCCTTCGCCAACACTGTCGCGCCACAACGCTACGCCCTCGAGCCGATAGCGCACCGTCTGCCGTTCGCTGCGTGGCTGGTCCAGTGGATTTCGCCAATGGCTGCGCTGCAGTTGCAAACGCCCCGGCGCGAGTACGACCGAGCCGGCAACCGCCTGCCACACATCCCGCTCGATCACGCCGACCGCACGCTGCAAGGCCCGGATGTCACGCTCATGCTGACCGGTCCCCTGCTGGGTGCGCACGACGCTGTCGAACAGCCGCCAACTGGCCAGGCCGAGCAAGGCAAAGATGGCAATGGCGATGACCAGCTCCAATAAGGTGAAGCCCGACTGTCTATTCATGACGGTTGCGGATCCACCCGGTGCTACGGTGCACGACGGTCGCGCTGCCGGCACGGCTGACCTGGATCTCGACCTGCAGCAGGCGCGCATCACCGGCCGGGGCGATACGTTGTTGCAAGACCCAGTCGCGGCGATCCAGGTGGCGGTTCAGGCGCTGTTGCTCCGATGGCGCAGCGGCTTGCAGGCGCAGTTCGCTCAACTGATTGTCCGCCAGCCAGGCGCCAAATAGACGGTCCTCGAGTCCCACGCTTTGCTTGAGCACGAACTGGCTGGCCGAGAGCACGGCCGCCGCCAGCGTCGCGAAAATCGCCAGGGCGATCACGACTTCCAACAGCGTGAAGCCCTGGCAACCGGCGGCCTGCCTGCGAGCCTTAGTCATCGATCAGTGGCTCCGCCAGACCATCGCTCGACACCCGGGAAATCGTCTGCCCGGCGACTTTGATGAGCAGCCTGAACGGGCTGATCTCGTCACTGCTGAGCATCAGCAACTGCGGTGGACCTTGAACATCGTCAAGCATCAGAACATGCCCCTCCTGCTCGAGCCCGAGCGTCAGCCCTTCAGGCAATCGATGCGACGCCGACACCGCCTTCCAGCTCTGGACTTCGAGTCGCAATGCCTGATAACTACTAGGCTGCACGCGCACACCGTATTCCTGCCCGTCCAATACCGCCCGCTCGCGCAACTGCTGGACCACACGGACGAAGTCTTGGGCTTGCTGCCGGGCCTCACGCATCGGGCTCGAACCCGTGGCGAAGCTGACCATGCCCGCCAGGATCCCGATCAAGACGATGACGACCATCAGTTCCAGCAAGGTGAAGCCCTGGCAATGACGACCCATGTTCACTCGGCCCAATTGCCGATGTCGGCCGCCATTGCTTCACCGCCCAGTACGCCATCGGCGCCCAGGGAGTAGAGGTCATAGCCGCCATCGAGGGATTTATGCCCGGGATTGAGGTACTGGTAGGGCGTCCCCCAGGGATCGATCGGCAGGCTTTTCAGGTAGCCCTGGGGGTTCCAGCTCCTTGCCACTGGCGTGCCGGACGGGCGTTTGCTCAGCGCCTCCAGGCCTTGTTGGGTCGAGGGGTACTGGAGATTGTCGAGGCGGTACATTTCCAAGGCCGTGGCAATCGCCTGGATATCGGTCCGGGCGGCCGTGGCCTTGGCTTGATCGGGTCGGCTCATGAACTGCGGCACCACGATGGCGCCCAGCACGCCAATGATGACCACCACCACCATGATTTCGATCAGGGTAAAGCCACGTTGATGACGTGCAGGTCGCTTGTTTTGGAATTTCATCGGTCAATTCACCAATTGGTTGAGGCTCAGGATGGGTAGGAGGATGGCCATGACGATCAGCAGCACAACGCCGCCCATCAGCACCAACATGGCCGGTTCGAACAGGCTCACCACCAGCGCGATACGCGCCGCGAGGCTGGCCTCCTGTTGTTCGGCGGCCCGGGCGAGCATGTTGTCGAGCTCACCGGCCCGTTCACCGCTGGCGATCATGTGCAGCATCAGCGGCGGGATATCGCCGCCCTGCTCCAGGCCACGAGTGAGCGTCCCGCCCTCGCGGACCGAACGGGCGACGTCGGCCATGCGGGCGCGGATCGTCAGGTTGCCGATCACCTGCGCGGCGATGTGCAAGGCATCCACTAGAGGCACAGCGCTTTTGCTCAGGATCGCCAGGGTGCTGGCGAATCGGGCCGCCTCCATCGCCCGCAGCACCTCGCTCAACAGCGGCAGCCGGAGCAACACACGGTGCCAGCGCAGCCGCCACGCCGGTTGGCGTAGGCTCCAACGCCACAACCCGAGCAGCCCGGCCAGCGCACCGAGCAGCAGCAGGCCATAGCGACGCAAGCCATCGCTCACGGCAATCAGCGCCTGGGTCAGCCAGGGCAACGGCTGGCCGCTGTCGATGAAAATCTTCACCACATCCGGCACCACGTAACCCAGCAGGAAGCCAACAATTGCGACGCAGGCCAGCATCAGGATCAGCGGGTACACCAATGCCAGTTGAATGCGCTGGCGCGACGCCTGCCGCGCCTGGGTGTAGCTCGCCAGTTGCTCCAACACCTGGCCCAGGTGCCCGGATTGCTCGCCCGCCGCGACCGTGGCGCAGAACAGCTCGGGAAACGCCTGGGGAAACGCCCTCAGTGCCGTCGCCAACGCGTGGCCTTCCATCACCCGGCTGCGCACCGCCGCCAGCAGGTGGGCGACGCGGCGTTTCTGGCTCTGTTGCGCCACCGCCCCGAGGGATTCTTCAAGGGGCAGACCGGCCTGGATCAAAGTGGACAACTGCAACGTCAGCAATGCCAGATCTGCCGGGCTCAAACGAGCTCCGGCATGCCGCCCGCCCAAGGTTCGCGGTGCCTTGGCTTCAGCCAGTGCACTGGGCAGCAAGCCGCGCTCACGCAACAACTGGCGAGCATGGCGCGGGCTGTCGGCTTCCACGCGGCCCTTGCAGCGTCGGCCCTGGGCGTCTTCGGCCCGATAGTCGAAGGTCGGCACGGCGCTAATCCTCCTGGGTGATGCGCAGCAGTTCATCGACACTGGTCAGGCCTTCCAGCACCCGCTGGCGGCCGTCCTGGAACAGGCTGCGAGAGCTCTTGCGCGCCTCGGCGGCCAGCGCCTGCTCGGTGGCGCCCTGATGAATCAGCTGCGACAGGGCGGCGCTGACATTCACCAGCTCATAGATACCGAAGCGTCCGCGATATCCTTTCTGGCATTGCTCGCAGCCTTGGGCCTTGAACAACCGAGGCGCAGCATCGGCGTCGAGGCCCAGACGCCGACACGTAGCGGCGTCGGCCACATAAGGCGTCTTGCAGAACGGGCACAGGCTGCGCAATAAGCGCTGGGCGACGATACCGGCCAGGGACGACGCCAGCAGATAGGCATCCACGCCCATGTCCGCCAGCCGTGTGACCGCGCCGACGGCGGTGTTGGTGTGCAGGGTCGAGAGCACCAGGTGCCCGGTCAGCGACGCCTGGACAGCGATTTCGGCGGTTTCGCGGTCGCGTATTTCGCCGACCATCACCACGTCCGGGTCCTGGCGCAAAATGGCCCGCAAGCCGCGGGCGAAGGTCATGTCGACTTTCGGGTTGACCGGCATCTGGCCGATGCCCGGCAAGTGGTATTCGATGGGGTCTTCAACGGTGAGAATGTTGCGGCTCTGGTCGTTGATGCTGGTCAGCGCCGCGTACAGGCTGGTGGTTTTCCCCGACCCCGTGGGCCCGGTGACCAATACGATACCGTGGGGTTTACCGAGCAACTGGCGCAGGCTCGCCAGGGTGTCGTCGGGCAGGCCCAGGCGCTGCAGTTCCAGGCGCCCGGCCTGTTTGTCGAGCAGGCGCAACACCACGCGCTCGCCATGAGCCGAAGGCAGCGTCGAGACCCGCACATCGACTTCGTGCCCGGCCAGCCGCAAGGCCATTCGCCCATCCTGGGGCACGCGTTTCTCGGCGATGTCCAGGCGCGCCATGACCTTGATTCGCGACACCAGCAGACTCGCTAGTTCCCGACGCGGGCGGAGCATTTCCTGCAACTGACCGTCGATGCGCATGCGCACCGACAGGTACTGTTCGAACGTTTCCAGGTGCACGTCTGATGCGTGTTCGCGAACCGCCTCGCTGAGCAGGGCATTGATCAGTCGGATGATCGGCGCATCGCCCTGCTGCTCCAACAGGTCGGTGGTCTGCGGTATTTGGTCAGCCAGGCTGAGCAGGTCCAGCTCCTCGTCCAGGCCTTGGGCGACCTGTTCGGCGGCGCTCTGGCCCTGGCGATAGACGCTGGCCAGGCGCGCGGCGAACGGCACTGGTTCCAGCACCTGAATAGGTAAGTCCCGACCGCACAGGCGCTGCACTTCTGCCACGGCGGTCAGTGGCGTATCGCGACGCATGACCAGGCTCAAGGTAGGCCCCGCGCCTTCCAGCAGCACGCCCAGGCGCCTGGCGAAGCCAAAGGGTAACGGCTCGCTCACAGGTCACCGGAGCGCTGCGGGCGCGGGTCGCCTGCCGGCGCATGCGGGGAGGATTCGAACAACTGGCGAGCGTCCCGGGGCAGCAGCAACGAATTGTTTTTCCGCGAGCCCGGCTTGCTCAGGTCCCGGAGCGCGTCATAGCGCTGGCGGCTTACCTCGGCAAGGTCTTCGTTGCTGCGCACGATGGTCGGGCGCAGGAACACCATCAGGTTGCTTTTAGTCTGGGTGTCGCGGTTCCAGCGAAACAGCGCGCCCAGGTACGGAATACTGCGCAGCAACGGCACACCGCTTTGCTGGGTGCGGACACTGTCGCGGATCAGGCCGCCGATCACGATGATCTCGCCATCGTCCGCCAGGATCGTGCTCTTCAAGGCCCGCTTGTTGGTGATCAGGTCGGAGGAGTCCACTCCTGAAACCGACGGCGCGATGTCCGAGACTTCCTGCTCGACTTCAAGGCGCAAGGTCGAGCCTTCGTTGATGTACGGCTTGACCTTGAGGCTGATGCCCACGTCCTTGCGTTCCACGGTGGTGAACGGATTGTCCGCACCGTTACCGTTGGTGGTGTAGGAGCCGGTCTTGAACGGGACGTTTTGGCCCACGATGATTTCCGCCTCCTGGTTATCCAGGGTCAGCAGGCTGGGGGTGGACAGCAGGTTGCTGTGGGTATTGCTCGCCAACGCCGAGACCAGCGCACTGAAGCGATCGCCGCCGAGCCGCAAGACCGCGCCTTCAGGTGCCTTATCGAGCTCACTGAAATCCAGGCCACCGATGATCGGGATGTCAGTCCCGGGGAAATTGATGAGCCCTGCCGCGCTGCCGCTGTTGAGACCCCACTGCACCCCCAGCGCTTCGGAAATATCTCCGGAAATCTCCACGATGGCCGCGTGAATCAGTACCTGGGCCCGGGGTTGATCCAATTCACGGACGATGTTTTCGATGATGCGGACCTGGGCCGGATCGGCGATCAGCACCAAGGCATTCTGGCTTTCATCGGCCTTGATCATAAACGGGCTGGTGGCGGCACTGTCTCGCTGGCCGGCCAGGGTCGGTGTGGTTTTTTTATCCTGCCCGATGCCTTCCAACACTTCGGCCAATTGCTTGGCATCGCTATGGCGCAGGCGGATGACCCGGGCGTTGTCCTGGGAGACGGCGGCCGGGACGTCGAGGGTCCGAGCCAGGTCGACCAAGCGCTGACGCACCGCCGGTGAGCCGATGACCACCAGGCGATTGCTGCGCGAATCGGCGATCACCAGGCCCGCCATATCGCCCTCGCGCTTACCACCGGAAGCTTCCATCAGCGGCGCGATGTCCCCAGCCTGGGCATGCCGCAACCGCACCACCACATGATTACGGTTGCGCCCCGAGTCCAACTGCCGAACCACGTCGGCAATGCGCTGGGCATTGGCAGCCGTGTCGGTGACCACCAGCGCGTTGGACGACACCGAAGGGCCGACGTAACCATTGGCCGACACCAAGGGCCGGACCAGCCCGGCGACGTCGGCGGCAATGCTCGATTGCAGGTCGATGACCCGGGTGACGAACTGCGACGGCGTGGCGCTTTTCGCATCAGCGATTCCAGCGCGCGTCTTGGCCTCGCTGACCGGGGTGATCAGGATCCGCTCGCCCTCGTCGATCACAGTGAAGTTGTGTGCATCGAGTACCGAATAAAACAACCGACGCACGCCTTCGCGGTCCAGCGCCTGGCGGGACATCACCGTAATGCGCCCGGACACCCGGGGATCTAGCACCACGGTCTTGCCCAGGATCGCCGAGAACTCCTCGACCACGTCGCGCAGTTCCGCATTGTTCATCGCCAGTTGCCATTGGGTCTCCTCGGCCTGCAGCGAACCGCAGAACGCCACTGGGCAGGACACGGCCAGACAGAACAGGACGCGCGAAACACCGCCCCGGATAAAGCTGTTCATGAATTCGATCACTCTGATTGCCCGGCCACCGGGCGTAGGTATTGCGAGGAATGCTGCGCGGCATGGCGCCCGTCTTCGAGCGCCAACCGGCGTAGCAAGGGCTTGACCCCGTGTTGCAGGGCCAACCGTTCTTCACGTCCGTTGCGCCATAACATCACATGGCTGGCCTCGACCCGGCGCAGCACGCTGCCACCGGGCAAGCGCTCACCCACCTGGTAAATACGCGGGCCGGCGGCGTCCGCCAGCAATGCCCGGGACAAGCCTTGGCTGGCGACAAAGCTGGCTTGCAACGTAATCGGTTCGGCGCTCGGTGCCTGGGCTCCTTCAGGTGCCAGACCTAGCACCGTGGCCACGGCTTGCACGTTGGGCAGGTCGCGAACAGGAGCCACCGGCGGGTTGGCCAGCACCGGCACATCACCGCCCAATGCCTGGCGAAAGCGCCACTCTTGCCCGGCCAGGAAGATCCCGTACAGCAACGGCAGCAGCACCAGCAGCTTTGGCAGACGGCTGGCGAGCCGAAAAAACAGGCTCACCGTTGTGTTCTCTGGATCGTGTCCGCAGGCTTGGCGAAGGACATTCGCCGCACCACCCTGTGCCCGGAAAACTCATGCCAGAGCACCGCGCACAGATGCAGCGCGACAAGTATCGAAAGCACCATGCAAGACAGCGCATGGATCGTGTTGGCCAATTCAATCCATGCCGGATCAGCCAATGGCTGGGGCAGTCGAACCAGGCCGAAAATACTGATGGCGCTTTTCATCATCAGCACGCCGGTCACCAGTACGACGCCGATGACCAGGTAGATCAGCGTGTGCACCGCCAGGGCCAGCCGCTGCGTAAATGAAGACGCGATTCCACGGGCTTCCAGCGCGCCGAAAAAAAGGCAGGCCCGCCACACAAAAAATGGAATGAACAGCGTGGTCAGCGACACATTGAGTGAGCCGATCCACTGTTCGGTCGAAGCTGACACCGGGTTGAACGCCACATAAAAACCGGACACCAACGCCCATAAGATAATGGCCGCCGACACCCAGTGCAGCAGCACCCGTCGCCTGGAGTAATTGATAGACATCACTGCGCGCTCGTATGAAGGCCCCAAGCAACCCGTGCGGATCGCCTGGGGCCATGCCTGTCAGGACTTACAGTTTGTCCCAGGCGCTCTGCCAGGACGCACCGACTCCCGGCTCGAAACCGTTCGATGTCGGGCTGTACTGCTTGCAGTAGCCGGACGCCGGGAACGGCTTGCATTCGAAGACTTCGTCAGTCTTGGGCTGCAGCACTTTCGTGCCGGCGGTGTAGTCGCTGAGGCCTTCAGGGAACACGAAGTCGTACTCGATGCCTGCGCCCTCGCCGGTCAAGGTGACCGCCTGGGTGTCCTGGCGATTGGTGCGCCCGTCTTCGGTGGTCCCCACCAGTGTCAGGGTGTGAGCGCCAGGCGCGCTGCGCACGTCCAGGTTCAGGCCGGTGCTGCCCTCACCCACGGTCTGGCTAACGACACCGACCTGCTTGTTCTTCTCATCGAACAGCGTGGCTTCAAGGTTCATCCTGCGGTTCGTCTGCGCGGTGAAGGCCATGCTGACCCGACCTTTGTCGAGTACGTACTCTGGCTGCAGGGAAGAAATTTCCATGCTGGCGCCAGCGTCTTCCTTCATGTCCAGTTGCACTTCATAGCGCTTAACGCCACTTTCGTCCTGGGCGTACAGGCTGTTGGCGCCCTTGATCGGCGTGATGTTGCCGTCTTCGTCACGAATACCGGCACGAATCAGGGGGTGAGCGTTGTTGATGGCTTCGGCCAGTTTGAACGACCAGTTCTCAGGCTTGCCTTCCTCGGCGTTGTCGATGCTGATTTCTACGCTGTATTCGGCACTTTCACCGGTCGCGGAGAACGCCCGGGCCTTGACCTTGTCACCCACCAGCAATGGGGTCGATGGCGCAATGCTGCCCACCGGCTGCCAGCCGCCCGGCAATGCGGCTTCGGCGAGAATGTTCACATCCGCCGGATCATAGAACGCATTAGCGGTGTCACCTACCGTCCAGACCGCCAGGATGACGTGATGACCCGTCTTGCTGTCGGGAATGACGCAGTTATGCGGGGCACCTGCTACCGGGAGTTGATTACCGCCATCCACCGTACAGAACGGCGTGCTGTCGAACGAGGCACGCTTGAGCGCTTCGTTGGGACTCCAACCGTCGCGAGTGATGAAGTATTCGTGCTTGGTCGCTGGGTGCGCCGCGGTGTAGTGCCATTTAAAGGCAATATTGCGGTCATTGATTTCAGTCAGGTGCCAGCGCGTGGCCGACTGGGCATCGAGGGCGGAAAACATGGCGTGGCCGCCGCTGGCGATTTTACCGTCAATGGGACCTTGCAGCGGGGCACCGCCCACTCCATTGGGGAAACCTTTAAAGGTTTCACCGGTACTTTGTGGCTCGTATTGCGCTTGCCCGCAATTTTTGTTTTCACCTTTCTGGCACAGCAATGCACGCGAAGGTGGCACGTCGAGGTAACCATGGGCCAGTACACTTTGGGATGCCGCCATGGCCGACAACAGAACTAATGAGGACGCACACCCCGTTAATAGATTGCTCTTGTTGAAGTTATTCTTCATATAAATTCCAGACTAGTCATCAAAATGAAAGACGGATCACCGTCCTCTTGAAAGGTGCGCCAGACCGCTCAGCGCACACCCTTGCAAGTGACCGGAACCTTATAGAAAGCCGAACATTCCCTATGTAGGAAAAATCTCTCAACATAGAAGGAATGATCTCTGAATCGATTTCCCCTACATAACTAGAGAAACATCTTACGAACAGAAATAACTATCAACCCAAGACAAACAAACACACCCAAAAGAAGCAATTGGCTGCTTTAGGTCGGATCGTTAAACAAGCGCGCATAAAAAAGCCTGTCCGGCGCAGGTCCGGACAGGCTGGGTGACAGGGACCGCAATCAGACGTGATATTGCGCCGACAATTCATGCACCGCCCGTAGGAAGGCGCCAGCGTGTTCGGGGTCGACTTCCGGGGTGATGCCATGGCCGAGGTTGAACACATGGCCACTGCCACTGCCGTAGCTGGCCAGGATGCGTCCGACTTCAGCGCGGATGGCTTCAGGCTTGGCGTAGAGCACGGTGGGGTCCATGTTGCCTTGCAGGGCAACCTTGTGACCGACACGCTCGCGGGCGTTGCCAATGTCGCAGGTCCAATCCAGGCCCAGGGCGTCGGCGCCGACCTCGGCGATGCTTTCCAGCCACAGGCCGCCGTTCTTGGTGAACAGGATCACCGGGACCTTGCGACCTTCGTGCTCGCGGATCAGGCCGCTGACGATCTTGCGCATGTAGGCCAGGGAAAATTCCTGGTACGCCGCCGCCGACAGGTTGCCGCCCCAGGTATCGAAGATCTGTACCGCTTGCGCACCGGCCAGGATCTGGCCGTTGAGGTAGGACGTGACCGACTGGGCCAGCTTGTCCAGCAACAGGTGCATGGCTTGCGGGTTGTCGTAGAGCATTGCCTTGGTCTTGCGGAAATCCTTCGACGAGCCGCCTTCGACCATGTAGGTGGCCAGGGTCCATGGGCTGCCAGAGAAACCGATCAGCGGCACACGACCGTTGAGTTCACGGCGAATGGTGCTGACCGCGTCCATGACGTAGCCCAGGTCTTTCTGCGGATCGGGAATCGGCAGGGCCTCGATGTCGGCCAGGGTGCTGATGACTTTTTTGAAGCGCGGGCCTTCGCCGGTTTCGAAGTACAGGCCTTGGCCCATGGCATCGGGAATGGTCAGGATGTCGGAGAACAGGATGGCCGCGTCCAGCTGCGGATACCGATCCAGCGGCTGCATCGTCACTTCGCAGGCGAACTGCGGGTTCATGCACAGGCTCATGAAGTCACCGGCCTTGGCGCGGCTGGCGCGGTATTCCGGCAGGTAGCGACCGGCCTGGCGCATCATCCACACCGGGGTGACGTCTACGGGTTGCTTGAGCAGGGCGCGAAGGAAACGGTCGTTCTTCAGGGCAGTCATGTCGGCATCCGGAAAAAAAGTGCGGGCATTTTCTCAGAGCGCGAGGCAAAAGGCACGGCAAGAGCCGTGCCTTTTATCTATCGGGGCAATTTGTCGCGGGGCAGCACAACTTTCGCAACACCACAAAACACCTGTGGGAGCGAGCTTGCTCGCGATGAGGGCGTCACATTCAACATATTCGTCGACTGATTCACCGCTATCGCGAGCAAGCTCGCTCCCACATTTTGATCGCATTCCAGCATCAGGAAGTGATCAGACTTGCAGGTAATCCAGGATCCCTTCCGCCGCATTGCGGCCTTCGAAGATCGCCGTCACCACCAGGTCGGAACCCCGGACCATGTCGCCACCGGCGAAGATCTTCGGGTTGCTGGTCTGGTGCTTGTACTGGCCTTGTTCCGGGGCCACGACGCGGCCCTGGCTGTCAGTCTGGATGCTGAACTGCTCGAACCACGGCGCCGGGCTTGGGCGGAAGCCGAAGGCGATGACCACGGCGTCGGCCGGGATGATCTCTTCGGAACCGGGAATCGGCTCGGGGCTGCGGCGGCCACGGGCGTCCGGTTCGCCGAGACGGGTTTCGACCACCTTCACGCCTTCGACCTTGTCTTCACCGACAATGGCAATCGGTTGGCGGTTGTAGAGGAACTTCACGCCTTCTTCCTTGGCGTTCTTCACCTCTTTGCGCGAGCCGGGCATGTTGGCTTCGTCACGACGGTAGGCGCAGGTCACCGACTTGGCGGCCTGGCGAATCGAGGTGCGATTGCAGTCCATCGCCGTGTCGCCACCACCGAGCACCACGACCTTCTTGCCTTTCATGTCGACGAAATCTTCCGGCGACTTTTCAAAGCCCAGGTTGCGATTGACGTTGGCAATCAGGAAATCGAGTGCGTCATAGACGCCTGGTAGGTCCTCACCGGCAAAGCCGCCCTTCATGTAGGTGTAGGTGCCCATGCCCATGAATACCGCATCGTATTCTTCGAGCAGTTGCTCCATGGTCACGTCCTTGCCCACCTCGGTGTTCAGACGGAACTCGATGCCCATGCCGGTGAAGACTTCGCGACGATTGCTCAGCACGGTTTTTTCCAGCTTGAACTCGGGGATGCCGAATGTCAGCAGGCCGCCGATTTCCGGATTCCTGTCGAACACCACCGGGGTCACACCACCACGCACCAGCACATCGGCACAACCCAGGCCCGCCGGGCCCGCACCGATGATCGCCACGCGCTTGCCGGTCGGCTTGACCTTGGACATATCCGGACGCCAGCCCATGGCGAACGCGGTGTCGGTGATGTACTTCTCCACCGAACCGATAGTCACCGCGCCAAAACCGTCGTTGAGGGTGCAGGCACCTTCGCACAGGCGATCCTGCGGGCACACCCGGCCACAGACTTCCGGCAGGGTGTTGGTCTGGTGGGACAGCTCGGCGGCCTGGAGGATGTTGCCCTCGGCCACCAGTTTCAGCCAGTTGGGAATGAAGTTGTGCACCGGGCACTTCCATTCGCAGTACGGGTTACCGCAACCCAGGCAGCGGTGGGCCTGGTCGGCCGACTGCTGGGGTTTGAAAGGCTCGTAGATCTCCACGAACTCTTTCTTGCGTTGACGCAACAGTTTCTTCTTCGGATCCTTGCGCCCGACATCGATGAACTGGAAGTCGTTATTCAGACGTTCAGCCATTGTTAAAACCTCATCAAACTCTTCAGGCGCATATCACTGCGGGTTGGCACGAGTGCTGGAAAGCAACGATTTCAGGTTGGCAGCCTTGGGCTTGACCAGCCAGAAACGACGCAGGTAGTCATCGAGGTTTTCGGCGAGGTTACGTCCCCATTCGCTGTCGGTTTCCTCGACGTACTCATCCAGTACGCGCTGCAGGTGGCTGCGGTAGGCTTCCATCGCCTCGCCGCTGATCCGCTGGATTTCCACCAGTTCGTGGTTGACCCGGTCAACGAAGGTGTTGTCCTGGTCGAGCACGTAGGCGAAACCGCCGGTCATGCCAGAGCCGAAGTTATAACCGGTTTTGCCCAGCACGCAGACAAAACCACCGGTCATGTACTCACAGCAGTGATCGCCGGTGCCTTCCACGACAGTGTGGGCCCCGGAGTTACGCACGGCAAAACGCTCGCCCGCAGTACCGGCGGCGAACAGCTTGCCGCCCGTGGCGCCGTAGAGGCAGGTGTTGCCGATAATGGCACTGTCCTGGGTCTTGTAGACGCTGCCCTTGGGCGGAACGATGACCAGCTTGCCGCCGGTCATGCCCTTGCCCACGTAGTCGTTGGCATCGCCTTCCAGGTACATGTTCAGGCCCCCGGCGTTCCAGACACCGAAGCTCTGGCCCGCGGTGCCCTTGAAACGGAAGGTGACCGGCGCCTTGGCCATGCCCTGGTTACCGTGCTTGCGTGCGATTTCGCCGGAGATCCGTGCGCCGATGGAACGGTCGCAGTTGCAGATATCCAGGTCGAACGCGGCTCCGCTCAGGTCGTTGATCGCCGAGGCGGCCATGTCGACCATCTTCTCGGCCAGCTCACCCTTGTCGAACGGCGGGTTGCGGTCGACCTGGCAGAACTGTGGCTTGTCCGCCGGAATGAGATCGCTGCCCAGCAACGGGGTCAGGTCCAGGTGATGCTGCTTGGCGGTCTGGCCCTCGAGCACTTCCAGCAGGTCGGTACGGCCGATCAGCTCTTCAAGGGAGCGCACGCCCAGCTTCGCCAGCCACTCACGGGTCTCTTCGGCCACGTAGGTGAAGAAGTTCACCACCATGTCGACGGTACCGATGTAGTGATCCTTGCGCAGCTTGTCGTTCTGGGTCGCCACGCCGGTGGCGCAGTTGTTCAGGTGGCAGATGCGCAGGTATTTGCAGCCCAGGGCAATCATCGGCGCGGTACCGAAGCCGAAACTCTCGGCGCCGAGGATGGCGGCCTTGATCACGTCCAGGCCGGTTTTCAGACCACCGTCGGTCTGCACCCGGACCTTGCCACGCAAATCGTTGCCACGCAGGGTCTGATGGGTTTCAGCCAGGCCCAGCTCCCACGGTGCGCCCGCGTACTTGATCGAGGTCAGCGGCGATGCGCCGGTGCCGCCGTCGTAGCCGGAGATGGTGATCAGGTCGGCATAGGCCTTGGCCACGCCGGCCGCGATGGTGCCAACGCCCGCTTCCGCCACCAGTTTCACCGAGACCAGCGCCTTCGGGTTCACCTGCTTGAGGTCGAAGATCAGTTGCGACAAGTCTTCGATCGAGTAGATGTCGTGGTGCGGCGGCGGCGAGATCAGGGTCACGCCAGGGACCGCATAGCGCAGCTTGGCGATCAGGCCGTTGACCTTGCCGCCGGGCAGTTGGCCGCCTTCGCCGGGCTTGGCGCCTTGGGCAACCTTGATCTGCAGCACTTCAGCGTTGACCAGGTATTCCGGCGTCACACCGAAGCGGCCGGTCGCCACCTGCTTGATTTTCGAGCTCTTGACGGTGCCGTAGCGCGCCGGGTCTTCGCCGCCTTCACCGGAGTTGGAACGCGCACCGAGGCGGTTCATGGCTTCGGCCAGGGCTTCGTGGGCTTCCGGGGACAAGGCACCCAGGGAAATGCCGGCCGAATCGAAGCGCTTGAGCACCGATTCCAGCGGTTCTATTTCACTGATGTCCAACGGTGTGTCGAGAGTCTTGACCTTGAGCAGGTCACGAATCATCGACACCGGACGGTTGTCCACCAGCGAGGTGTATTCCTTGAACTTGCTGTAGTCGCCCTGCTGCACAGCAGCCTGCAAGGTGTTGACCACGTCCGGGTTGTAGGCGTGGTACTCGCCGCCATGAACGAACTTCAGCAGGCCGCCTTGCTGGATCGGCTTGCGCGGGCTCCAGGCTTCGGCAGCCAAGGCTTTCTGTTCGGCTTCGAGGTCGACGAAACGTGCACCTTTGATGCGGCTCGGCACGCCACGGAAGCTCATCTCGCAGACTTCTTCCGACAGGCCGATGGCCTCGAACAGTTGCGCGCCACGGTACGAGGCGATGGTCGAGATGCCCATCTTCGACAGGATCTTGAGCAGGCCTTTGGTGATGCCCTTGCGGTAGTTCTTGAACACCTCATAGAGGTCGCCCAGCACTTCACCGGTACGGATCAGGTCGCCCAGCACTTCATAGGCCAGGAACGGATACACCGCCGAGGCACCGAAACCGATCAGCACCGCGAAGTGATGCGGATCGCGGGCGGTGGCGGTCTCAACCAGGATGTTGGAGTCGCAGCGCAGGCCTTTTTCGGTCAGGCGATGGTGCACCGCGCCGGTGGCCAGCGAGGCGTGGATCGGCAGTTTGCCCGGGGCGATGTGACGGTCGCTGAGTACAATCTGGGTACGACCGGCGCGCGCGGCCTCTTCAGCCTGATCGGCAACGTTGCGGATTGCCGCTTCCAAGCCGACGCTTTCGTCGTAGTTCAGGTCGATGACCTGGCGCGCAAAACCCAGGCGGTCGAGGTTGGTCAACGAGCGCCACTTGGCCGGGGAAATGACCGGCGAGCTGAGGATCACCCGCGAGGCGTGTTCCGGCGACTCCTGGAAAATGTTGCGCTCGGCGCCGAGGCAGATTTCCAGGGACATCACGATCGCTTCGCGCAGCGGGTCGATCGGTGGGTTGGTCACCTGGGCAAATTGCTGGCGGAAATAGTCGTACGGCGTACGCACGCGCTGCGACAGCACGGCCATTGGCGTGTCGTCACCCATGGAGCCGACCGCTTCGTAGCCCTGCTCGCCCAGCGGACGCAGCACCTGGTCACGCTCTTCGAACGTCACCTGGTACATCTTCATGTACTGCTTGAGCTGGTCGACGTCGTAGAACGCCGAGCCGTGGTCGTTGTCTTCCATGGTCGCCTGGATGCGCAAGGCATTCTTGCGCAGCCATTGCTTGTACGGATGACGGGACTTGAGGCGGTTGTCGATGGCGTCGGTGTCGAGGATCTGGCCGGTCTCGGTGTCCACGGCAAAGATCTGACCCGGACCTACGCGGCCCTTGGCAATGACGTCTTCGGGCTGGTAGTTCCAGACGCCGATTTCCGAGGCCAGGGTGATGAAACCGTTGGTGGTGGTGACCCAGCGTGCCGGACGCAGACCGTTACGGTCCAGCAGGCACACAGCGTAGCGACCGTCGGTCATGACGATACCGGCCGGGCCGTCCCACGGCTCCATGTGCATGGAGTTGTATTCGTAGAAGGCGCGCAGGTCCGGGTCCATGGTCTCGACGTTCTGCCACGCCGGCGGCACCAGCATGCGCACGCCGCGGAACAGATCGATACCACCGGTCACCATCAGTTCCAGCATGTTGTCCATGCTCGAGGAGTCGGAACCCACGCGGTTGACCAGCGGGCCGAGTTCTTCGAGGTCGGGCATCAGGTCGTTGGCGAACTTGGTGCGACGGGCCACGGCCCAGTTGCGGTTGCCGGTGATGGTGTTGATCTCGCCGTTGTGGGCGAGGAAGCGGAATGGCTGGGCGAGCGGCCATTTCGGCAGGGTGTTGGTGGAGAAGCGCTGGTGGAACACGCAGATTGCGGTTTTCAGGCGCTCGTCGCTCAGGTCTGGATAGAAGGCGGTGAGGTCCGCCGGCATCATCAGGCCTTTGTAGATAATGGTCTTGTGGGAAAAGCTGCAGATGTAGTGATCGGTGTCGGCAGCATTGGCCACGGACGAACGACGACGGGAGCTGAACAGCTTGATCGACATGTCCTGGTCGCTCAGGCCTTCGCCGGCGATGAACACCTGTTCGATCTGCGGCAGGCGCTCAAGCGCCAGGCGGCCGAGGACACTGGTGTCGATCGGCACTTTGCGCCAGCCGACCAGTTGCAGGCCAGCGGCCAGGATCTCGCGATTCATGTTCTCGCGAGCCGCTTGGGCTTTCACCGGATCCTGGTTGAAGAACACCATGCCCACGGCATACTGCTTGGGCAGGGTCACGCCAAACGTTTCCTGGGCTACGGCACGCAGGAACTCGTCGGGCTTTTGAATCAGCAAGCCACAACCGTCGCCGGTCTTGCCGTCGGCGTTGATCCCACCACGGTGGGTCATGCAGGTCAGGGCCTCAATGGCCGTTTGCAAAAGGGTGTGGCTGGGCTCGCCCTGCATATGAGCTATCAGGCCGAAACCACAGTTATCCTTGAATTCATCTGGTTGGTACAGACCTGCTTTCATAGACACTTTCTCACCAGGCTGCCTCTAATCGAGGCAAATTTCTTTTTAATTCAACCCGTTGCATACCGCGCCGAACGTACGCCAGCTTTGCGGGGGCAAAAGGGAGGTCATTGTACACACCGACACAGAGGCTCACAAATTTGACGACGAACTGGCGCAAATCCATGTCGCATTTGTGAAAGGTTTAAAGCTATATGCTGTGCTAGTCAAAACTTTTTTGGGTTCGACCGCTACGACTCAAACGCTACTGTGACGCAGACACCACAAGGCGCGCGGCCTGAAAGGTCGCCCGCCCCTGCGGAAATTTTGAGGTTGCCGGGAGAGGCGGCCTGGGTAAGGCCGCCGAATCTTCAGCGAGTTGCTGCCAGTTCCTGTTGGACGCTGGCGACAGTGCGAGGCCAAGGTTTACCAGCCTGAACCTTCGCTGGCAAGGCCTTGATGGCGGAAACGGCTGCATCACGGTTGGCAAAACTGCCGTAGGTAACGACATACAGCGGCTTGCCGTTGAGGACTTTCTTGAAATAGCGGTACTCACCGCCCTGCTCCTTGACGAAGTTCTGTGCCGAGGCTTCGGAACTGGTGCCAAGGATCTGCACGACGTAGTTGCCCGGTGCCTGGCCAGCGTACCAGCTACCGCCCGCGGCTTTGGCAGCAGGTTTGGCTGCGGGTGCTGGCGCCGCCGGCTTGGCGGCAGGCGCTGGAACCGGAGCAGGCTTGGCGGTGGCCACCTGGGTGGGCGCTGGGGTCGGCTTGGCGGCCGGGACAGGCGTCGGCGCAGGTCCGGCCGGCACGCCCACAGGCGGTGCGGTGGTGGTCACGGTCGGCGGTGTGTCGCTGCTGCCGTCGATCGGTGGCGCCACGCCGTCGTCGCCTTCGGTGACACCACCGGCCGCTTCAGCCAGCGGGCCACGCATGACCGGTTGCGACTGGCCGACCAGCGGCAGCGGCATCGGCTGGGTGTTGCCGGCGAACTCCACTGCTGGCGCACCACCGTTGGGTTGCGGCGCCTCTTGGCCGAGAGGCAACTGCGCCTGTTCGTTGGCAGGGGCACCCGTGGTGGGTGCCTTGGTGCGCCCCGGCATCAGCCAGGCGGCGGCAACCGCGACCACGACGACGGCGGAAATTGCCAATACGTGTTTCTTCGGCATGTTGAACCCCATACTTGGACGCTTCACCGCTGAGCGGCTGGCAATCATGACTTCGATCAAAGCATCGCGGGCGACCTGGTTGATGTTGCCAGGCCAACCGTCGGAGCTTTCGTGAACCTCAGAGATCTGATCGGCGCTGAAAAGTTCGATACCCCGGCCCGCACCCTCAAGACGCTGGGCCAGGTATTCACGCGTTTCTTCCTCGGTGTAGGGCGCCAGCTCGATGACGTGGAAGCGCTCTTCCTCAAGACTCAATTGGTCCAGATCAGCGATCAGCGACGACTCACCAAACAGGAACACATGAGGGCGACCCTCCGGCGCACCGGCCGCCAGGGCCAGCAGGGCCTCAAGAGCCGACTCGTCGAGCTGCTCGGCATCGTCCACCAGCAGATAGACTTCCTGCCCGGTCAGCGCCAGCTGCACGATCTGATCGAGAATTTCACCGATTTCGGCCTGCGCGACGTTCAGCGCCTGGGCCACCTGACGCAATACACCGGCGGCATCGCCGGCGCCACGGGCCGACACCACTACGCTTTGCACGGACTGTTTGTTGGTACTGGCCACCAGGGCCTGGCGCAGCAAGGTTTTGCCGCTGCCCTGGGGACCGGTGACCACCAGCAGCAACTGGCTGTAGCGCGCCAGGTGATGTAGCTGGCCCAGTACCGGCTTGCGCTGGGCAGGAAAGAACTTGAAGCCCGGGACCCGCGGTGCAAAAGGGTCATGACTCAATTGGAAATGGCCGAGGAAAGCCTCGTCGGCATGCAAACTAGTCATCGGATCTTATTAACCTTTAAGCTGAGCCAGGGCGCGGTAGTCCGCTCCCAGCGTGGCCTGTAGAACTTCTTTCGGATAATCATCGGTCACCACCGCTTCGCCCATGTGGCGCAGCAGCACCAGACGCAGACGACCGTCGATCACTTTTTTATCGATTGCCATGTGTTCAAGAAAATCCGCCTCGCTCATTTCCTCGGGCGGAACCACCGGTAGCCCGGCGCGCTGGAACAGACGAATACCGCGATCACGCTCCTGTTCGCTGATCCAGCCCAGGCGCGCAGACATCTCCAGGGCCATGACCGTACCGGCCGCGACCGCTTCACCGTGCAGCCAGACACCATAGCCCATGTGGGTTTCGATGGCATGGCCGAAGGTGTGACCCAGGTTGAGTGTGGCGCGCACCCCCGACTCCCGCTCATCAGCACCGACCACGGCAGCCTTGGCGGCGCAGGAGCGTTCGATGGCGTAGGTCAGCGCCGGTTGATCCAGCGCACGCAGGCGGTCGACGTTCTCCTCGAGCCAGCCCAGGAACGGCTCGTCGCAGATCAGCCCGTACTTGATGACTTCCGCCAGCCCCGCAGACAGTTCGCGGGCCGGCAAGGTATTGAGCGTCGCGGTGTCGATCAGCACCACGTTGGGCTGATAGAAAGCACCGACCATGTTCTTGCCCAGTGGATGGTTGATCCCGGTCTTGCCCCCCACCGACGAGTCGACCTGTGACAGCAGCGTGGTGGGGATCTGGATGAAATCGACGCCGCGCTGGTAGCAGGCGGCTGCAAAACCGGCCATGTCGCCGATCACACCGCCACCCAAGGCAATCACCGTGGTGCGGCGATCGTGGCGCGCGGTCAACAGGCCATCGAAAATAAGGTGCAGGGTTTCCCAGTTCTTGAAGGCTTCGCCATCGGGCAATATCACTGAAATGACCGAGAAGGCCGACAGGCTATGGGTCAGACGTTCCAGATACAGGGGCGCGACGGTTTCATTGGAAATGATCGCCACTTGCCGCCCAGCGATATGCGGCGCCAGCAGTTCGGGCTGGCCCAGCAAGCCTTCGCCAATATGAATCGGGTAGCTGCGCTCGCCCAGATCAACCTTAAGTGTCTGCATGTGTCCCCACAGTGAAGATGGAATCAGGCGTCCTGCCTGCAATTAACGAAAGTCCACGGCGCTTGTTCTGGCGCCAGTTAATGGCCATCCGCCACGCCCCAGGCGGGCCATGACGGGACGTCGAGGATAGCGCATTTCGCCAAGCGCATTAACGGGGAGGCAGTTGCTGAAGGCGATCGAGAATGTCTAGCACCACCATCCGCGGCGGCCGCTCGTCGGTTTCCACCACCAGGTCGGCGATCTGCCGATAGAGCGGGTCACGCAGCTCCAGGAGGTCGCGCAGGGTCTTGGCCGGGTCGGCGGTGCGCAACAGCGGCCGGTTGCGATCCCGGGCGGTACGACCGACCTGCTGCTCGACAGAAGCATGCAGATAGACCACTCGTCCGCCGGCATGCAACGCCCGACGATTGGCTTCGCGCATCACCGCGCCGCCACCGGTGGCGAGCACCACGCCATCGAACGCGCACAGCTCGGCGATCATCGCCTGCTCACGGTCACGAAAGCCCGGTTCGCCTTCCTTGTCGAAAATCCATGGGATATTGGCGCCCGTGCGCAATTCAATTTCCTTGTCGGAATCTTTGAACGGCAGGCGCAGCTCTTTGGCCAGCAAACGGCCGATGGTGCTTTTTCCAGCGCCCATCGGCCCAACAAGAATCAAATTTCGCACAGAATCAACGACTCACAGCAATCGCCTGGTTATTCATGATACGCGGAGTGAGGAACACCAGCAGCTCGGATTTGCTATCCGAGACCACATCACGCCGGAAAAGGCGGCCAAGATACGGCACATCGCCAAGAAATGGCACCTTATCTACAACCTTGCTCTGAGTATTTGAGAAAACCCCGCCAATCACAATGGTCTCGCCATCATTGACCAGGACCTTGGCATTGACCTCGTTTTTCTTAATCGGCGGCACATCATTCACCTTGTTCAGGTAGTCCGGCTCATCCTTGGTGACCTTGACCTCCATGATGATCCGGTTGTCGGGAGTGATCTGCGGGGTCACCTCCAGCGATAGCGAAGCCTCCTTGAACGACACCGACGTAGCGCCGCTGGAGCTGGCTTCCTGATAAGGAATTTCCGTGCCCTTGAGGATCTTTGCCGTTTCCTTGTCGGACGTCACCACCTTGGGTTGGGAGACGATCTCCCCGTTGCCGGTTTTCTCCATGGCCGTCAGCTCAAGGTCCAGCAATACGTTGTCGGTGATGAAGGCAATGCCGATGCCCGAGGTATTGCCCGAGGCGCCCAGGTCGACGAACGGCTGGTTGGTGCTAGTGCTGCCCGGCGTGCCGATGGTGGTGGAGTCGCCCGTGGTGACCCCCGAGGAGCTCCAGTTGCCTTTGTTTTGTATCGAACCGCCCCAGCGCACGCCCAGGCTTTTGTCGTAGTCGACGTTAGCCTCGACAATCCGCGCCTCGATCATCACCTGGCGCACCGGAATATCCAGCTGCGCCACGATCCGGCGCAGTTCGTCAAGGCGGTCCTGGGTCTGGTAGGCAATGATGTTGTTGGTTCGCTCATCGACCGTGATCGTGCCGCGCTCATCGGCTTTCGCCTCGGCACTGGTCACCGACTGGAACAGCTTGGCGATGTCCGTCGCCTTCGCATAGTTGACCTGCAACAGCTCACGCCGCAGCGGCGCCAGGTCGGCAATCTGTTTCTGCGACTCCAATTCCTGGCGCTCACGGGCGGCAATTTCATCAGCCGGAGCTACCAACAGCACGTTGCCGACCTTGCGCTTGTCCAACCCCTTGGTCTTGAGCACGAGGTCGAGCGCCTGGTCCCAGGGCACATTCTGCAACCGCAAGGTGATGCCACCCTGCACCGTGTCGCTGGCCACGAGGTTCAGGTTGGTAAAATCGGCAATCAGTTGCAGGACCGAACGCACCTCGATGTCCTGGAAGTTGAGCGAGAGCTTCTCGCCACTGTAGGCCGCACGGTCGGCGTTGCGTTTTTGCAGGTCCTCGACAGTCATGGGCCGGACGCTGACGGTGAGCTTGTTGTCGGTCTGGTAGGTCGAGTAGTCGAAGGTGCCACTGGGCTCGATGCTGATGGTCGCCCGGTCGCTGCCGGCGCTGGCATTGACGAATTGCACCGGGGTGGCGAAGTCCTTGACGTCCAGGCGCACCCGCAGCGGCTCAGGTAACTGGGTCCTGGCGAAATTGAGGATGATCTTGCCTTCGCGCTCCTGGATGTCCGGGGCGATGGACGGATCAGACAGGTCGATCACCACGTTGCCTTCGCCCTGGGTCCCACGCTGGAAGTCCACCCCACGAATCGCCTTGCCCACCGGCGCACTGGCCCTCGCAGGCGCAGCGCTGGCAACCGCCGGGCGCGGGGCCTGGGCGGAGCTCTTCGGGGCAGCACGCTTCGAGGTGGCGCCCTTGCCAACCACCACGAACAGGTTGTTACCTTCGACCCGGGTGTCATACGGCGCCAATTGGGTAAGCCCGATGATCAACCGGGTGCGATCCCCAGCCTCGACCACGGTGGCGCTGCGTGCATTGCCCCCGCCCAGGTCGCGGCGTTTGCTGGAAAGCTGATTGCTCACGCCCGGCAGATCCAGTGCAATCCGCGCCGGCTGTTCGGTGGTGTAGCCCCGGGGTGTCGGCGGCGGCCCGTCGAAGGTGAGCTTCAACTCGACACGGTCCCCCGGCAACGCCGCCACATCCAGCGTCTTCAGGCTGGCCCCGTGAACCATCGGCGACAACAGCGCTATCCATAGCGAAATACCGAGGGCTGAAAAAAACCTGTTCATTGTTCGAGTTCCACTATGAATGCTCTTTCAAAGGAATGGTCCGTGGTCGCTCCAGCCAGGCACCCTCGCCATCGGGAACGATTTCGACCACATCGACCTGGGCGGCGCTGATGTTGACGATCCGCCCGTCGTTGCGCCCCAGATAGTCACCGACCTTGAGCCGATGCACCCCGCCCGCGCCCCGCAGGAGCGCGAAGGAGCCACGGGCGTTGGAGATCGTACCGACCATTTCAAACTGCTCGATGTTGAAGCCTTCCAGGTACTGTTTGACCCGGTTCGGGTCGGGCCGGACGTTGCGCGAGCCCCGCTGCCGCTCGGCCTGGTCCACGCGGACCTGCCGGGAAAACGGGCCGCGCAGGTTGGCGGCACTGTAGGTAAAGGTTTCGTAGGGCCTGAACGTCGGCGTCGGCTCGATCTTGCCGGGCGGCCGCAGACGCACTTCGTTCATGTAGGCGTCCAGGTCGCTGAAACCGTTGTCGTTACCACAGCCCGCCAGCGCGACCAGGCCTGCCAGCAGGCAGATGCGCCACACCGGCCTCATGGTTGCGCCTCCTGCTCGTTGTACCGGTAGGTCTTGGCCTGGATGCTCATGCGCAGTTTCGTGCCTGCCTCGGGCTCCATCGGTGCGACCTCGAAATCGTGCAGCGTGACAATCCTGGGCAGCCCCGCCACCCCACTGACGAACGTCGCCAGGTCGTGGTAGCCACCGGTCACGGTGATCTGGATCGGTAACTCGATGTAGAACGGCTGGGTGACCTCCGGCAGCAACTTGATTTCCTCGAACTCCAGACCACTGCCCAGGCCGGTGCGAGTAATGTCCTCCAGCAGGCCCGGCACTTCGGTATCGCTGGGCAATTGCCGTAACAGCACACCAAAAGACGTTTCCATCTGCTTCATCTGCTCGGTGTAGCGCTCCAGGTTCGCGGCCATGTGAGCCTTGCCCGCAAATTGCGCCTTGAGGGTATTTTCTTCCTCGCGCACTTGCTGCAACTGGTTTTCCAGGTCACTCAAGGCAACGTTATAGCCCAGCCCCAGCACCAGGACCACCAGCAGGACACCGGACAGCCATTTGATGGGCGCCGGCCAGGAGCCGATGTTGTTGGTGTCCAGATCACCGAGGTCGATCTGGCGCAGCGCGTCGAACCACTCCCCCGGTTTCATTGGCCCTCCTCCGCATCGGCCGGGCGTGTCTGGCGAACCGTGAGCTGGAAAACGTTGGCCTGGTCGAGCTGCCCAGAGGTGGTGGCCTTGACCGCCGTCAGGCTGGGCGTGTCGAACAAGTCCGACGAGTCCAGGTTGCGCATCAGGTCCGAGACCCGGTTGTTCGATTCCGCGGCCCCCTTGATCGAGAGCATCCGGTCTTCCAACTTCACTTCAGTGAAATACACCCCGTCCGGCAGGGTCCGCACCAATTGGTCGAAGATGCGCCCACTGACTGGCCGGTTACCCTGCAGGTCCTGGATGATGCGCATGCGCTCCAGCAATTGCTGGCGACGGGCCTTCAATTCGCTGATCTGCTTGATGCGTTCGTCCAGCACGGCGATCTGCTCGGAGAGATAGCTATTGCGAGCGACCTGGTGGTCGATGGCGCTGTCGATGGACCGAACCGCGACCAGGACCACGCCGACCGCACCGACCAGCGCCCCCACCAAGGCCAGCAAAAAGCGTTTGCGCCGCTCCTCGCGCAACTCTTCGCGCCAGGGAAGCAGGTTGATCCGCGCCATCAGTCGAAACTCCTGAGGGCCAGCCCACAGGCAATCATCAATGCCGGCGCATCACCGGCCAGGGCGCCGGCATTGATCTTGCTGCTCAGGGTCATGTTGGTAAACGGGTTGGCCACCTGGGTCGGCGTGCCCAGGCGCTGCTCGATCAGCCGATCCAGGCCGGTGATCGAAGCCGTGCCCCCGGCCAGCAGAATGTGGTCCACCGCACCGTACTGGCCCGAAGCGAAGAAGAACTGCAGGGACCGCGAGACCTGCTGTACCAGAGCCTCGCGAAAAGGTTGCAGCACTTCGCCGAGATAGTCATCCGGCAGGCCACCCTGCTTCTTTGCCAGGCTGGCCTGCTCGGGTGTCAGGCCATAGCGGCGCTGAATTTCCTCGGTCAGTTGGCGACCGCCGAACAATTGTTCGCGGGTATAGATGATGCGCCCGTTGTGCAGCACGCTGAGGGTGGTCATGGTGGCGCCGATGTCGACAACCGCCACAGTCAGCCGTTCCTGGGAGGCAGCCAGTTGCGTGGCGAGCAGGCCGAAAGCACGCTCCAGCGCATACGCCTCTACATCGACCACCCGGGCCGTCAGCCCGGCGAGCGCCAACGCGGCCTCGCGGACCTCGACGTTTTCCTTGCGGCATGCCGCCAGCAGCACTTCGACGCGCTCGGTACTGCGTGGCGAAACACCCATCACTTCGAAATCAATGGCCACCTCATCCAGCGGATAGGGTATGTATTGATCCGCCTCGATCTTGAGCTGGTTTTCAATGTCATCGTCGGACAAGCCGGCGTCCATCTCGATGGTCTTGGTGATCACCGCCGAACCCGCCACGGCCAGCGCCACGCCACGCAAGGGCGTCTTGGCCTTGGCCAACAGGCGCGACAACGCCTGCCCCACCCCTTCGAGCTCGGCGATGTTCTTCTCGACCACGGCGTTGGCTGGCAACGGTTCGACCGCGTAGGACTCGACGCGGTATCGATCGCCCTGGCGGCTCAACTCCAGCAACTTCACCGACGTCGAACTGATGTCGATCCCCAGAAGCGCATGGGCTTTTTTATTGAAGAGTCGTAGCACTACCAATTCCCTATGACTATCCGTGAGTTACGGACTCTCTAATATGCATTGCGTTCAATCACAGCGGTCCGACGGACGTCGGGATGGCATTCCCGAGGACAAAAAATGCTTATAATGCTCAGCGTTTTTTTTCGCTTTGTTGCAAGCACGGGTCCATCCCTGCACCTGGCGCCTTTTCATTCTTTGCCTGGATACCCAAAAGCCTTGATTCGTCTGCTGAAATTTTTCGGATGGTCCATCGTCGCCGTTTTCTGCGGACTGCTCTTGGGCCTGAGCGGTGCCTTTCTTTACCTTAGTCCGGGATTGCCGTCCGTGGAGGCGCTGAGAAGCATTCAGTTGCAGATTCCGTTGCGGGTGTACAGCAGCGACAACAAATTGATCGCCGAATTTGGCGAAATGCGCCGCACGCCAATCCGTTTCGCCGACATTCCCCCCAATTTCATCAATGCGTTACTAAGTGCTGAAGACGACAACTTCGCCAATCACTACGGCGTCGACCCGGGCAGCCTGATGCGCGCCGCCAGCCAGTTGGTCAAGAGCGGACACATCCAGTCCGGCGGCAGCACCATCACCATGCAGGTGGCCAAGAACTTCTTCCTGAGCAGCGAGCGCAGCTTCTCGCGCAAGACCACCGAGATCCTCCTGGCCCTGCAAATCGAGCGGCAGCTGACTAAAGATGAAATCCTCGAGCTGTACGTGAACAAGATTTACCTGGGCAACCGCGCCTACGGCATCGAGGCGGCGGCGCAGGTGTATTACGGCAAGTCGATCCGCGATGTGAGCCTGGCACAGATGGCGATGATTGCCGGCCTGCCCAAGGCCCCCTCGCGCTTCAACCCTCTGGCCAACCCGGCGCGCAGCAAGGAGCGGCGCGACTGGATCCTGGGGCGCATGTACAAGCTCGGCAAGATCAGCGAGGCCGACTACACCGCCGCGATCAATGAACCGCTGAACGCCAGCTATCACGTACCAACCCCGGAAGTGAATGCCCCGTATATCGCCGAGATGGCCCGTGCCGAAATGGTCGGGCGCTATGGCAGCGACGCTTACACCGAAGGTTTCCGCGTGACCACCACGGTGCCAAGCAACTTGCAGGAAATGGCCAGTACCGCACTGCATGAAGGCCTGATGACCTACGACCAGCGTCACGGCTACCGCGGCCCTGAATCACGCCTGCCGGGCAAGACCAAGGAAGCCTGGGCCCTGGAGTTGACCAAGCAGCGCACCATCAGCAGCCTGGAGCCGGCGATTGTCACGTCGGTGGACAAGGACGGCATCGAGGTGCTGACCCGCAACAGCGAGCAGGAGGAACACGTGGCCTGGGACACCATGAAGTGGGCCCGCCCGTTCCTCAATACCAACAGCATGGGCGCCAACCCACGGCAGCCATCGGACGTTTCCCAGGTCGGCGACCTGATCCGCGTCCAGCGCCAGGCGGACAACACCCTCAAGTTCAGCCAGCTCCCGGCAGCCCAGGGTGCCCTGGTGTCCCTCGACCCGCTGGACGGTGCCATCCGTTCGCTGGTGGGTGGCTTCGCTTTCGAGCAAAGCAACTACAACCGCGCGTTGCAGGCCAAGCGCCAACCGGGCTCGAGCTTCAAGCCGTTCGTCTACAGCGCCGCCCTGGATAACGGCTACACCGCCGCCAGCCTGGTGAACGATGCACCGATCGTGTTCGTCGATGAATACCTGGACAGGGTCTGGCGACCGAAGAACGACACCAATACGTTCCTCGGCCCGATTCGCTTGCGTGAGGCGCTGTACAAATCCCGTAACCTGGTCTCGATCCGCCTGTTGCAGGCACTGGGCGTGGACCGCACCATCGACTACATCAGCAAGTTCGGCTTCAACAAGCAGGACCTGCCACGCAACCTGTCCCTGGCCCTGGGCACCGCGACCTTGACGCCGTTGGAAGTTGCCATGGGCTGGAGTGCATTTGCCAACGGCGGGTACAAGATCACCCCGTACATCATCGACAAGATTGAGAGCCGCAACGGCGAGACACTGTTCGCCGCCAACCCGCCACGCGTGCCCACGGGTGAGCAGGCCAGCGATGGCGTCGCGGCACCGTCCACCGAGACGTTTACGGTCAATGCGACACCGGGCGAAGCCACCACGGCCCCGGGCCTGCCGCAGACGCCCGCCATCGCGCAACGCATTGTCGATGGCCGTACCATCTACATCCTCAACAGCATGCTGCAGGACGTGATCAAGCTCGGCACCGGCCGCCGCGCCCTGGCCCTGGGTCGCACGGACCTGGCGGGCAAGACCGGTACCACCAACGAATCCAAGGACGCCTGGTTCTCCGGCTACAACGCCGATTACGTGACCACTGTCTGGACCGGTTTCGACCAACCCGAAAGCCTGGGCCGCCGCGAGTTCGGTGGCACCGTGGCACTGCCGATCTGGATGAACTACATGGGCGCCGCCCTCAAGGACAAACCGCCTCACACCCAGCCAGAACCGGAAGGCATCCTCAGCCTGCGGGTCGATCCGGTCAGTGGCCGCACTGCGACGCCAAGTACCCCGGGTGCGTACTTCGAACTGTTCAAGAGCGAAGACACGCCACCGTCGGTCAACGAGCTGGGCAACGGCTTCGCACCGGGCAGCCCGCTGCCGGCGGACGAAGTGGCGCCGATCGATTTGTTCTGACCGCCCCCACATCCCTGTGGGAGCCGAGCTTGCTCGCGATAGCGCCAGCCCTGGTAAACCAAAACCCGTGGCGAGGGAGCCTGCTCCCGCTGGGCTCTGTAGGAGCTGCCGAAGGCTCGGGCCGCGTTCGGACGATCTTTTGATCTTTCGCTTGGGATTGAAGTGCCCTTGGAAAGATCGCAGCCTCGTTTCACTCGACAGCTCCTACACAACCGAGCGGGAGCAAGCTCCCTCGCCACGGGGTTTGGATTGAGGCTCAAGCGTTGGGCTGAGAGACCTGGGGTATTGAAAGATTGTCATTGCGAGCAGGCGGATGATACTCGCCGGCCAGCAACCGAGCCTTTAGGATCGGCCAATGCTGATTCGTGTAGTACGCCAATTGCTCCACCGTCATGCCATCGGCATCCGGTGAGCCCTTGTTGCTGACCACACCTTGATACGCACGCCGCAGGTTAGCGGGAGCTTGAACCGCTCCATCGGCGTGTTCGGTTTCGAGTTCGTCCACGCCACAGACGCTGCCGATGCCTGCGCACTGCCAACCCCAAGCCCTGGATTCCGTCCAGCGCTTGGGGTTACAGCCCTCTTGTGGAGAGATTTCTGCTTTTGACGAGACTCTGACGCCTACGGGCGACATAACCTGTTCGGCCCTTCATCGACCCGGTTACGACGATTACTACGGCGTCAGCTGACTTCTCCACGCTCATCCCGTCGCCTCCCGACGTTCGGTAGCACAGTGGCAAGCATGCAGATCTCCTAGGACAATTCGCGCAACCTTCCTGCTTATGCCTGTCGGATCTACGTCGGAGCGTTCCGTGCAAGTAATGGGCTTTGACGAAATGCGCCGTCTTACCCCGCCACGCCGCCTCATCCGCTTCCTGTTTGTCAGGCCATCATTTTACCTCGGGCTTCCTTCAGATTCGCAGTCACCTGCGACACCCTTGCCTCTGCTAACACCTCCCTTGCCGAGTGTGTAGAGGACTTTCACTTCCAAGTCACCAGCGTGGTACAGCCAAGCTGGTTACGCTTACGCGCAACGCGCCATGCCTGGCGCACCCAATAAAAAGCCCCGACTCATAGGAGCGGGGCTTTTGTTGAAGCGCTACAAACGGTTTAGCCATTTAGCACATCATCACGTCCTTGGGCGGCCAGTGTGATGTTCTCGAAATAATCTACCCATTAGCCTGTGAGGCCATCGCCTCGCGGGCTCGCTTTATTTTGTTCAAAATATCCTCTCCTTTTGCGTTCCAAATATAGCGGGGCGGCTGCGCACTTCGCAGTGCCGGGAAGGTGGTGATCGAGCTTTCCAGTTCGCGAACCGAACTGAAACTGCCGTCACGCAGGTACACCGTGATATCCCGAAAAAGCGTTCAGCCATGTTCATCCACGAGCTGGATGTCGGGGTGAAATGCATGTGGAAGCGTTTGTGTTTCTCCAGCCACGCCTTCACTTTGGGGTGCTTGTGCGTGGCGTAGTTGTCGACGATCAAATGCAGCTGAAGATGTTTAGGCGTTTCTCGATTGATCGTCTTGAGAAATTCCAGCCATTCCTGATGCCGGTGTTGGCGCTCAATGGAGCTGATCAAGCGTCCCTGGAGATAATCCAGCGCCGTGAATAAAGTGACGGTGTCATGACGCGCATAATCGTGCGACTGCGTGCGGATATGGCCGATCCCCAATGGCAGCCCAAGCTGAGGGGCGCTCAAGGGCTTGCACTTGACTTTTTTCATCGCAGCAGAGCACCAGAGCCTTGTCTGACGGAGCCAAGTACAGCTCGATCACGTCCCAAAATTTCTCCTCAAAGTGCGGGTCATTGGACAGTTTGAAGGTGCGGGTCAGGTGGGGTTTCAAGTCATTGGCTGCCCAGAGTTTGTGCACGCTAGTGGCCGAAATTCCAGCCGCTCAGGCCATGCTTCGGCAGCTCCATCGAGGCTCACCGATGCGCGGTTGAGTAACTTGCTCAAGAACACGACGCACCGCTTCAGGGCAAAAATGGTTTACGCCCCCGAGCTGGCTTATCAAGCAAACCGTCCAACCGTTGAGCCTGGAAGCGCTGACACCAGCACGTGATAACGGGGAGCGAGAACCCGGTCAGCCGGGCTGATCTCTACTCGCGTACACCCTTGGGCCGCCAACAGAATCACTCGGGCGCGGCGGCCGTCGCGCTGGCTGATAGTGGCCGAACGTACACGCCGGCTCAGCTCGGCATGTTCTTCTGGACTGAGGACAATGTTGAGTGCGTTCACCGGCGTCTCTCCGAACGTTGGATGACACGGGAAGTGTAGCCAATATCGGAGAAATGTTAATTCAACAGCACACTAGCTTGCATAAGACAGCTTGCCAAATTGCTCTATAAACAAAAACGACCAAAATTAAATAGAATAAAAAACTGTCAGATCTTACAGTAGCCGCCCTTGTACTCTTAACCATAATCAAATCTCACCAACTCAGAGGATTTGATCATGAACGAAGATGTCGTTGCACGGATCAACAACATTGCGCCAGAAACATACTTGCGCATAAGCTACTACAAGTCTAACGGCGAGCTTTCAAACATGGATCAGGGCTGGTTAAAAACAGTCGATCTCGACGCAGGGACACTGAGCTTGAAAAGCTCCAACTATGACACACTGAAAACAGTCTGGATCAACAATATAAAAAGCGCCAATGATATTGATGACACCCATACTGGAAGCGGCAGCGCTGGCCCAGCAGTATCTGGCGGCATGCATTGGGTGGCCGGCGTAGGATGGCAAAAGAACTGACAAAAGGTGCAATGAGCCAAACTTAATGTGGCTCTAAAAGCGCTCAACAAAAACCATCAATAAAGCAACACGTTCGTGCTGCGTTTCCCACATCGGGATACAAAAAGCCCCGACTCACAAGAGCCGGGGCTTTTCGTTGAAGCGCTACAACGGCTTAGCCGTTGAACACGTCATCCACGCTCTTGAGCGGGTAGTTCTTCGGGTACGGCAGGGTGGCCACACCGGTCTCGATGGCGGCCTTGGCCACGGCGTCGGAGATCAGGGTGATCAGGCGGGCGTCCATGGGTTTCGGAATGATGTACTCACGACCGAATTCCAGCTTGATGCCGCCGTAGGCGTCGCACACTTCCTGAGGCACCGGCAGCTTGGCCAGTTCGCGCAGGGCGTTGGCGGCTGCAACTTTCATTTCTTCGTTGATGCGCTTGGCACGAACGTCCAGGGCACCACGGAAGATGAACGGGAAGCCTAGTACGTTGTTGACCTGGTTCGGGTAGTCCGAACGGCCGGTGGCCATGATCACGTCGCTGCGGGTCGCGTGAGCCAATTCCGGGGAGATTTCCGGATCCGGGTTCGAGCAGGCGAACACGATTGGGTTCGGTGCCATGCGCAGCAGGTTTTCCGCGCTCAGCAGGTTCGGACCCGACAGGCCGACGAACACGTCGGCACCGTCCAGCGCGTCCGCCAGGGAGCGCTTCTCGGTCGCGTGGGCGAAGACGGCCTTGTACTGGTTCAGATCGTCACGACCGGAGTGGATCACGCCGGTACGGTCGACCATGAAGATGTTTTCGATCTTGGCGCCCATGCTCACCAGCAATTTCATGCAGGAGATCGCCGCAGCGCCGGCGCCGAGGCAGACGATCTTGGCTTCCGGCAGGGTCTTGCCGGCGATTTCCAGGGCGTTGATCATGCCGGCCGCGGTGACGATCGCGGTGCCGTGCTGGTCATCGTGGAATACCGGAATGTCGCACTGCTCGATCAGGGCGCGCTCGATCTCGAAGCACTCAGGTGCCTTGATGTCTTCCAGGTTGATGCCGCCGAAAGTGATGGAGATGCGCTTGACGGTGTCGATGAAGGCTTGCGGGCTCTCGGAATCGACTTCGATGTCGAATACGTCGATACCGGCGAAGCGCTTGAACAGCACACCCTTGCCTTCCATGACTGGCTTGGAGGCCAATGGGCCGAGGTTACCCAAGCCAAGAATCGCGGTGCCATCGGAAATGACTGCAACCAGGTTGCCTTTACCGGTGTATTTGTAGGCCAGTTCAGGGTCGCGAGCGATTTCGCGGACTGGTTCGGCTACGCCGGGGCTGTAGGCCAGCGACAAGTCGCGAGCAGTAGCGGTGGCCTTGGTGAGCTCGACACTCAGCTTCCCTGGACGAGGATTAGCGTGATATTCGAGAGCGGCAGTTTTCAGATCAGACATGTGGGCATTCCGCTTTTTACTGTGTTGGACAGACGGACCGCCGAGGATACGCGCCTCGCAAAGTCCCCACAAGACTGACCAGTCACTGCTGTCAAGCGCCCTACCCTACGACTTTGGACCAATAGCCGCGAAACACAAGGGCTACATGCATACAATTTACCAATAAAATGTCTACAACCTTCCTCTTACAAGACCGTTTGAAGCATGGCAGGATCGGTCAGCGGCAACATCCATCGCGCCTGCCCAGCCTTGTTGCCGCCACGTCGGGCACGGTCGACGACCCAGCCACGGGCCTCGATTTTTCGGCCCTTTAGCCGCTCCAGGGCCGAGGCGTCGAAGTGCCTCTGCACACCGGGCGCAATGTGCAAGACAACCGCCCCCCGCAATTCAATCCAGATGCCACCACGATTGCGCCGCACGCTTTCGACACGTCCGCTCGTCAGCACAAAACCAGGCGCATTGATTTGCTCCGCTCGCACGACGGGCGATTTTTTCCAGAGGCCGGTTCCAGCTTGCCGCGCATGACGTTCGGCCATTTGCTGGCAACTGACCAGGTCGACGTTCGGCGCGACCGCCACCAGAAACCCCAGCCCTTCGGCAATCAACCGCTCCTCGAGGTTCTCGCCCTGGGTGTTGTAGACATGGGCCAGCGTGCGGCCGTAATCGTCGCGGTCGTCCTTGCCAGGCAATACGCCCACCCGGCCACCGCTGGCGGCCACCAGAGCTTCGAGTCGCTGACGCGCCGCCACGGCGAACGGTTCGTCGGCGCGGCCTCGCTTGCCCAGCTCCGGACTATTGAGCCCAATCATCCGAATGCGTCGGCCATCCTCCAAGTACAAGGTGTCGCCATCCACCACCCGCTGCACCGCCACCTGGGGCAGGTTGCCCGGCGAAGGACAGGACGCCTGGGCACCACTGAGCCAAATCGCAGACACAAAAAAGGCGCCCACAAGGGACGCCTTTTTCATCGTTCTGGAGCGGTCGAGACGACCATCCAAAATGATCAGCCTCAGGCTTTTTTGGTAGCGCCAAAAGCACCGAAACGATCGGCGAACTTCTGAACACGGCCGCCGGTATCCAGAGTCTTTTGCTTGCCGGTGTAGAACGGGTGGCATTCGTTGCAAACGTCGATCGCCATCGCTTTGCCGTAGGTCGAACGCGTTTCGAACTTGTTGCCGCAGCTGCAGGTTACGGCAATTACTGGGTATTCCGGATGGATATCGGTTTTCATGCTCTTTTCCTCAGGCTAGCGTGCCGCCACCCAACACTATTGTTGAATACCGCACGTAATTAGGCCGCGGATTCTACCAGACAACATCAATCACGCAAGCTATGACTTGTACCAACCGTCTGCTAGGCTCCCGGCCTCATGCGCAAGCTCTTTTGTGGGAGCGAGCCTGCTCGCGATGGCGGAGTGTCAACCTATCTCCATGTGGCTGATTCTACCGCTATCGCGAGCAGGCTCGCTCCCACAGGGGTTGTTCCAGCTTTCTGAATTCATCCGTTTATCGAGACCCTCCCGCGTGCCCGACGCCATCCTGCGCCTCGCCTTGCCTTCGCCACTGCGCCGTCTGTTCGACTACCGCGCCCCGGCCGGGGTCCTGCGCGCCCAGCTGCACCCGGGCATGCGCCTGCGGGTGCCGTTCGGTCGGCGGGAGATGATCGGTATCCTGGTGGAGGTCACCGACCACAGCGAGGTCCCGGCCGACAAGCTCAAACCAGCCCTGGCCCTGCTCGACGCCACACCACCGCTGCCCGCCGCGCTGTTCAAGTTATGCCTGTGGACGTCCCAGTATTACCAGCACAGCCTCGGCGACACCCTGAGTTGGGCGCTGCCGGTGCTGCTGCGCCAGGGCGAACCGGCCGAGCCGCGCCAGGAGCGGTTCTGGTCGGTAGCCCCCGGCGCCTCGCAGGACGATCCACGCATCGCCCGCGCCCCGCGCCAGCGTGAGGCCTTGACGACCCTGGCCCAGCATCCCCACGGCGTGGCGCATCAATTGCTGAGCAAACTGATGCTCAGCAAGGACAGTCTCGATCTACTGCTGGCCAAGGACCTGGTGCAGGTGGAAGTGCGCAGGCACGCCCCCGGTGCCCGCCATGAACATTGGCTGGCCCAGCCGGAACTGCCGCTCAACGCCGAACAGCGGGCTGCTTGCGAAGCGATTCGCGCAGGCTTCGACAGCTATCACGCCTTTCTGCTGGCAGGTGTCACCGGCAGCGGCAAGACCGAGGTCTACCTGCAACTGATCCGCCAGACCCTGGAAGCCGGCAAGCAGGCGCTGGTGCTGATTCCGGAAATCAACCTCGGCCCGCAAACCCTGGCGCGCTTCGAACAGCGCTTCAACGCCCGGATCGCCCTGGTGCATTCGGCGGTCAACGACCGCGAACGCCTGGAGGCCTGGCTCGCCGCCCGTGACGGCGAGGCCGATATCATCATCGGCACCCGCTCGGCCCTGTTCACACCGATGAAGGACCCAGGCCTGATCATCATCGACGAAGAACACGACGGCTCTTATAAACAGCAAGAAGGCCTGCGCTACCACGCCCGCGACCTGGCACTGGTGCGCGCCCGCCAGGAAAACATCCCAATCGTCCTCGGCTCGGCCACGCCATCGCTGGAAAGCCTGCACAACGCCTACACCGGCCGCTACGGCCTGCTACGCCTCAACGAAAGGGCCGGCGGCGCCAAGCAACCGCGCTTCCTGCGCCTAGACGTGAAAAGTCGCCCGCTGGACAGCGGTATTTCCGGGCCGATGCAGCAAGCCATCGGCCAGACCCTGGCTGCCGGACAGCAGGTCCTGGTGTTCCTCAATCGCCGCGGTTTTGCCCCGACCCTGCTGTGCCACGACTGCGGCTGGATGTCCGGCTGCGAACGCTGCGATGCGCGGATGACCGTGCATCAACGCCATGGCGAGTTGCGTTGCCACCATTGCGGCCACGTCGAGCGCGTGCCAAGGCACTGTCCCCAGTGCGGCAAAGTGGACTTGCGCCCGGTCGGCGCCGGCACCGAGCGTGCCGAAGAACGACTGGGCATCCTGTTCCCCGATTACCCGGTACTGCGGGTGGATCGCGACAGCACTTCGCGCAAGGACGCGATGAACCAGTTGTTTGCCACGATCCAGAAAGGCCAGCCGTGCATCCTGGTGGGCACGCAGATGCTCGCCAAGGGGCACCACTTCCCACGGGTCACACTGGTGTCGATCCTCGACGCCGATGGCGGGCTGTTTTCCGGTGATTTCCGCGCCAGCGAGCGCATGGCGCAACTGATCGTCCAGGTCGCAGGTCGGGCCGGGCGAGCCGAGGAGCCGGGCAAAGTGATCATCCAGACCCACCTGGCCGATCATCCATTGCTGATCCAACTGACTGAGCAAGGCTATTTCGCCTTCGCCGAACAAGCCTTGAGCGAACGCCGCAGCGCCGGCCTGCCGCCCTTTGCCCACCTGGCATTGTTGCGGGCCGAAGCCCATAAGCCGGGGCAGGCCGAAAGTTTTCTCGATGAGGCCTGCAGCGAGGCAGAGCGCTTGCTGGCGGAGCAGAACCTCACCGGCATCGAACTCTTGGGGCCGGTGCCGGCGCCGATGGAACGGCGAGCCGGGCGCTATCGCGCGCAGCTTTTATTACAGGCCAATGCCCGGGCACCGCTGCATCGACTGCTGAGCGCCTGGCTGCTGGTGCTGGAACAGATGCCCAGCGGGCGGGCGGTGCGCTGGTCGCTGGATGTGGATCCGGTGGATTTGTATTGACCCAAGCATCGTCATCGCGAGCAGGCTCGCTCCCACAGGGAATCGCATTCCAATGTGGGAGCGAGCCTGCTCGCGATGACGGCCGAATAATCACCACACATCCCCAACCGACCCGCTACAGTTGGCAAGCTCGCCCGCGCCACGGATAATGCCCAGTTTTTCCACCAGCGCATCGAAGCGCCGCCGCGCCTGCGGTTGAAAGAGAAGACCATGAAAGACACCATTCGCCAGCTCATCCAGCAAGCCATCACCCAACTCGTCACTGAAGGTGTGCTGCCAGAAGGCCTGTCGCCGGCGATTCAGGTCGAAAACACCCGCGACAAGACCCACGGCGATTTCGCCAGCAACATCGCGATGATGCTCGCCAAGCCGGCTGGCATGAAGCCACGAGACTTGGCGGAGAAAATCATCAATGCCCTGCCGGCCGACGAGAACGTCAGCAAGGCTGACATTGCGGGCCCCGGCTTCATCAACTTCTTCCAGAACACTCAGGCCCTGGCTTCGCGCCTGGATGCGGCCCTGGCCGATGAGCGCATTGGCGTGCGCAAGGCCGGCCCGTTGCAGCGCACCGTGGTCGACCTCTCGGCCCCCAACCTCGCCAAGGAAATGCACGTCGGCCACCTGCGCTCGACCATCATCGGCGACGGCGTGGCCCGGGTCCTGGAGTTTCTTGGCGACACCGTGATCCGCCAGAATCATGTCGGCGACTGGGGCACCCAGTTCGGCATGCTGATGGCTTATCTGCAGGAAAACCCGATCACCAGCGACGAATTGTCGGACCTGGAGAACTTCTACCGCGCCGCCAAGCAACGCTTCGACGAGTCGCCCGAGTTCGCCGACCGGGCCCGGGGCCTGGTGGTCAAGCTGCAGGCCGGCGATGCCGAGTGCCTGGTACTGTGGAGCAAGTTCAAGGACATCTCCCTGTCTCACTGCCAGAAAATCTACGAGCTGCTGAACGTTAAATTGACCATGGCCGACGTGATGGGCGAAAGCGCCTACAACGACGACCTGATCAACGTGGTCAACGACCTCAAGGCCAAAGGCATGCTGGTGGAAAGCAACGGCGCCCAGTGCGTGTTCCTCGACCAGTTCAAGACCGCCGATGGCGAGCCGCTGCCGGTGATCATCGTCAAGGCCGACGGTGGCTACCTCTACGCCACCACCGACCTGGCAGCCGTGCGCTACCGTAACGGCGCGCTCAAGGCCGATCGGGTGCTGTACTTCGTCGATCAACGCCAGGCCCTGCACTTCCAGCAAGTGTTCGAAGTCGCACGCCTGGCCGGTTTCGTGCCCCACCCAATGGACATGGAGCACATGGGCTTTGGCACCATGAACGGCGCCGACGGCCGCCCGTTCAAGACCCGTGATGGCGGCACGGTAAAGCTGATCGACCTGCTGACCGAGGCCCAGGACCGCGCCTACACCCTGGTCAAGGGCAAGAACCCCGAGCTGGCCGAAGACGAACTGCGCAAGATCGCCAAGGTCGTGGGCATCGACGCGGTGAAATACGCCGACCTGTCCAAGCACCGCACCAGCGACTACAGCTTCAACTTCGACCTGATGCTCAACTTCGAAGGCAACACCGCCCCGTACCTGCTGTACGCCTACACCCGCGTGGCGGGGGTGTTCCGCAAGCTGGGCAAAAACTTCAATGAAGTGGACGGTCAGATTGTGCTTGAGGCCCCTCACGAACAGGAACTGGCGGCGAAGCTGGCGCAGTTCGGTGAAGTGTTGAATAACGTCGCCGACAAGGGCACACCGCACACCCTGTGCGCCTACCTGTACGATGTCGCCGGCCTGTTCTCCAGCTTCTACGAGAACTGCCCGATCCTCAACGCGCAAACCCCAGAGCAAATGCAGAGCCGCCTGCGTCTCGCCGCACTGACCGGGCGGACGCTCAAGCAAGGCCTGGAACTGCTGGGCCTGGAAACCCTGGAGCGCATGTAAGTTGGCCGCCAAGAAAAAACCTGCACCCAAACGCGGCGCCAGTCGTTACCAGCCTCCTGCCAAACAACCGATTCCGGGCTGGTTGTGGATGGCCATCGGCCTGACCGTCGGCGCTTTCATTGTGTTTCTGATGAAGCTGGAGCCGGGCCAGGGCGATGACGTCAAGCGCGTCCGGCAAGAGCAGCAGAAAGCCACGCGGATCGCCGAGGCCAACAAAACCCCGCCGAGCCCGACACAACCGGTGAAGCCGAAGTACGACTTCTACACCTTGCTGCCGGAATCGGAAGTCATCGTGCCGCCCGAGGCCGTGCCGGAGAAAACCCTGCCGACGCCGCAAGTGCCCCAGGTGCCCACCACCCCGGTGACCCCGGCCGAAGCGGCGAAGATCGACACCGCTCGCGCCCAGGCGGCCCTCGCCGGCATCACGCCGCCACCGGCCCCACCGGTGCAGAAAGCCGCGCCGGTGACGAAGTTCTTCCTGCAGGCCGGTTCGTTCCGCAAGGAAGCCGACGCCGACAAGGTCCGGGCGCAGATCATTCTGCTGGGCCAGTCCGTGTCGGTGGAGTCCGGCACCGTGCGGGACGAGACCTGGTACCGGGTACTTGTCGGGCCGTTCAGCAACCGTGAGGAACTGACCAAGGCCCAAAAACAATTGGCCGGTAGCGGTTTCAGCAATCTGTTGTTACAACAACGCCAGAGCCGCTGATTTCTACAGAGAACACCTGTGGCTGCAAGGCTTTCGCGGCCACGGGACCTGTAGGAGCTGCCGAGCGGAGCGAGGCTGCGATCTTTTGATCTTTTGATCTTTTGATCTTTTGATCTTTGATCGTTTGATCTTTCGCTTGAGATTCAAGTGTTTTTGGAAAGATCGCAGCCTCGTTGCACTCGACAGCTCCTACGCGCCTCGCACCACTCGTCCCCCGCAGTTGAAAAAACCCACGCCACCCCCATATGAGTTCCATCCGGGCATTTTCGCCCCGCTGCGTGGAGACTCTCCCTTGACCACCATCGTTTCAGTCCGCCGTCATGGCAAAGTCGTCATGGGCGGCGACGGCCAGGTTTCACTGGGCAACACCGTGATGAAAGGCAACGCGAAGAAAGTCCGCCGCCTGTATCACGGCGAAGTCATCGCCGGTTTCGCCGGGGCCACTGCCGACGCCTTCACTTTGTTCGAGCGTTTCGAAGGCCAGCTTGAGAAACACCAGGGCCACCTGGTCCGTGCCGCCGTGGAACTGGCCAAGGAATGGCGCACTGACCGCTCCCTGAGCCGCCTCGAAGCCATGCTCGCGGTCGCCAACAAGGACGCCTCCCTGATCATCACCGGCAACGGCGACGTTGTTGAACCCGAAGACGGCCTGATCGCCATGGGTTCCGGCGGCGCCTACGCCCAGGCTGCGGCCAGCGCCCTGCTGAAAAAAACCGACCTGTCGGCCCGTGAGATCGTCGAGACTGCCTTGGGCATTGCCGGCGACATCTGTGTCTTCACCAACCACACCCAGACCATTGAGGAGCAGGACCTCGCGGAATAAGCCTGTCCAGGCGACCCACGCCACGGCCCATTCTTGCTTGAGGACCACCCATTATTATGTCCATGACTCCCCGCGAAATCGTCCACGAACTCAACCGCCATATCATCGGTCAGGACGATGCCAAGCGCGCCGTCGCCATCGCCCTGCGTAACCGCTGGCGCCGGATGCAACTGCCCGAAGAACTGCGCGTCGAAGTGACCCCCAAGAACATCCTGATGATCGGCCCGACCGGTGTCGGTAAAACCGAGATCGCCCGTCGCCTGGCCAAACTCGCCAACGCACCGTTCATCAAGGTCGAAGCCACCAAGTTCACCGAAGTCGGCTATGTCGGCCGCGACGTCGAGTCGATCATCCGTGACCTGGCCGATGCCGCCATCAAGCTGCTGCGTGAACAGGAAATCACCAAGGTCCGCCACCGCGCCGAGGACGCCGCCGAAGAGCGCATCCTCGACGCCCTGCTACCGCCGGCGCGCATGGGTTTCAACGCCGACGCTGCCACGACCCAGGACTCCAACACCCGCCAACTGTTCCGCAAGCGCCTGCGCGAAGGCCAATTGGACGACAAGGAAATCGAGATCGAAGTGGCCGAAATGGCCGGCGTCGATATTTCCGCGCCGCCAGGCATGGAAGAGATGACCAACCAGTTGCAGAGCCTGTTCGCCAACATGGGCAAGGGCAAGAAGAAAAACCGCAAGCTCAAGGTCAAGGAAGCGCTGAAACTGGTGCGCGATGAAGAAGCCGGCCGCCTGGTCAACGAAGAAGAGTTGAAGGCCAGGGCGCTGGAGGCGGTCGAGCAGCATGGCATCGTGTTCATCGACGAAATCGACAAGGTCGCCAAGCGCGGCAATGTCGGCGGAGCCGATGTGTCCCGCGAAGGTGTACAACGCGACCTGCTGCCGCTGATCGAAGGCTGCACGGTCAACACCAAGCTGGGCATGGTCAAGACTGACCACATCCTGTTCATCGCCTCCGGTGCGTTCCACCTGAGCAAGCCGAGCGACCTGGTGCCGGAGCTGCAGGGTCGCCTGCCGATCCGCGTCGAGCTCAAGGCGCTGACGCCGGAAGACTTCGAACGCATCCTCAGCGAGCCCCACGCATCCCTGACCGAACAGTATTGCGCGCTGCTCAAGACCGAAGGCCTGAACATCGAGTTCACGCCAGAAGGCATCAAGCGCCTGGCCCAGATCGCCTGGCAGGTCAACGAGAAGACCGAGAACATCGGTGCCCGTCGTCTGCACACGCTGCTCGAACGCCTGCTCGAGGAAGTGTCGTTCAGTGCTGGTGACCTGGCGAGCACCCACAACGAAGCGCCGATCCTCATCGACGCCGAGTACGTCAACAACCACCTGGGTGAGCTGGCGCAGAACGAAGACCTGTCGCGGTATATCCTGTAAGCCACACGACGTGTGAGCGGGCTCCTATGGCGAGGGAGCTTGCTCGCGCTGGGCCCTGTAGGAGCTGTCGAGTGCAACGAGGCTGCGATCTTTCCACGACCCATTGAGTCTGGCGTGAAGATCAAGATCAAAAGACCGCAGGCTTCGCCAGCTCCTACACCGTCCAGCGCGAGCAAGCTCCCTCGCCACATAGCGTTCACATAAGGCTTCAAGAGGACGATCCCATGACCAAACTCCCCAGCGCCATCAACTTGCACAAAGCCTCCAAGACCCTGACGCTCAAATACGCGCCAGACGAGGAGTATCACCTGCCCGCCGAATTCCTGCGGGTGCACTCGCCTTCCGCCGAGGTCCAGGGCCACGGCAAACCCATCCTGCAATACGGCAAGCTCAACGTTGCCCTGACCAAGGTCGAACCGGCCGGCCAATACGCACTGAAACTGACCTTCGACGACGGCCACGACAGCGGTCTGTTCACCTGGGACTATCTCTACCAGCTAGCGGTGCGTCAGGAAGACTTGTGGAGCGATTATCTTGGCGAACTCAAGGCCGCCGGAAAAACCCGCGATCCGAACGAGTCCGTCGTCAAGCTGATGCTCTAACTCAAGGGCTGGCGCTTTAGGGCGAATTTTCTAGACTCATCTGCTTGAATGCCCGCGCGGCAACGTCAATGACTGGCCTGCTTGCGAAAAAAATTAAACTCGGGTAACCAATGGAGCTGGCAAGTTACCTGCAAAGGAACCGCCGAGTTCCTGGCATACGTTTCCTCATTGGCCCTCGATGCGGAATTAATGGTCACCCGAGCAGCGTACCTGGTATCGGCTGTGTGGCTTCATGGCACGATCCGGGTACTCGTCTGAAGGACAATGGAGCGTCGTAGATGAGCAACAAGAACAACGATGACCTGAAGTATCAAGCCTCGGAAAATACCCTGGGGCTGAATCCCGTCGTCGGCTTGCGCAGAAAAGATCTGCTGGCCTCTGCCCGCATGGTGCTGACCCAGGCCATCAAGCAACCGCTGCACGGCGTCAAGCACGTCGCCCATTTCGGCGTCGAACTCAAGAATGTCCTGTTCGGCAAATCCGAACTGCAACCGGCCGGCGACGACCGTCGCTTCGCTGACCCGGCGTGGAGCCAGAACCCACTCTACAAACGTTACCTGCAAACCTACCTGGCGTGGCGCAAGGAGCTGCACGCCTGGATCGACGACAGCAACCTCTCGCCCGCAGACATCAGCCGTGGGCATTTCGTGATCAACCTGATGACCGAAGCCATGGCCCCGACCAACTCGGCGGCCAACCCGGCAGCAGTCAAGCGCTTCTTCGAAACCGGCGGCAAGAGCCTGCTGGATGGCCTGTCCCACCTGGCCAAGGACCTGGTGCACAACGGCGGGATGCCGAGCCAGGTCAATATGGGCGCGTTCGAGGTCGGCAAGAGCCTGGGCGTGACCGAAGGCGCCGTGGTGTTTCGCAACGACGTGCTGGAGCTGATCCAGTACCGCCCCATCACCGAGCAGGTCCACGAGCGACCGCTGCTGGTGGTGCCGCCACAGATCAACAAGTTCTATGTATTCGACCTGAGTCCGGACAAGAGCCTGGCACGCTTCTGCTTGCGCAGTAACGTGCAGACCTTCATCGTCAGTTGGCGCAACCCCACCAAGGAGCAGCGCGAGTGGGGCCTGTCGACCTACATCGAGGCGCTCAAGGAGGCGGTGGACGTGGTCACGGCCATCACCGGCAGCAAGGACGTGAACATGCTCGGCGCCTGCTCGGGCGGCATCACCTGCACCGCGCTGCTGGGCCATTACGCCGCTCTCGGCGAGAAAAAGGTCAATGCCCTGACCCTGCTGGTCAGCGTGCTCGACACCACCCTGGACACCGACGTGGCGCTGTTCGTCGACGAACAGACCCTGGAAGCGGCCAAGCGCCATTCCTACCAGGCCGGCGTGCTCGAAGGTCGCGACATGGCCAAGGTGTTCGCCTGGATGCGCCCCAACGACTTGATCTGGAACTACTGGGTCAACAATTACCTGTTGGGCAACGAGCCGCCCGTCTTCGACATCCTGTTCTGGAACAACGACACCACGAGGCTGCCGGCGGCGTTCCACGGCGACCTCATCGAAATGTTCAAGAACAACCCACTGATCCGCCCCAATGCACTGGAAGTGTGCGGCACGCCCATCGATCTCAAGCAGGTCACCGCCGACATCTTCTCCCTGGCCGGCACCAACGACCACATCACGCCATGGAAGTCCTGCTACAAGTCGGCGCAGTTGTTTGGCGGCAAGGTGGAGTTCGTGTTGTCGAGCAGCGGGCATATCCAGAGCATTCTCAACCCGCCAGGCAACCCCAAGTCGCGCTACATGACCAGTGATGACATGCCCGCCAAGGCCGAGGACTGGCAGGAGAACTCAACCAAGCACACCGACTCCTGGTGGCTGCATTGGCAGGCCTGGCAGGCCGAGCGCTCGGGCAAACTGAAAAAAGCCCCTACCGTGCTGGGCAACAAGGCCCACCCGGCCGGTGAAGCGGCGCCCGGCACTTATGTGCATGAGCGGTAATGGATACAACTCGTCTGGCGCGGGAGTGGGCTTGCTCACGAAAGCACTTTGACAGCCGACATTAACGGTGAATGCAAGGCCGTCTTCGCGAGCAAGCCTGCTCCCACATTGGGTTGTGCTGTGAACATGAGTTTCAGGTTCGCAACCGATCCAATGTGGGTGCGGGCTTGCTCGCGAAGGTCGCGACTCGGTCTAACAGACCGAACACAGGTAACCCGAGACATGACCCACAGGGCTTGAAGCATGCCGCAACCGTACATCTTCCGTACCGTCGATCTGGATGGCCAGACCTTGCGCACCGCGGTACGTCCCGGCAAGCCTCACTTGACGCCGCTGCTGATTTTCAACGGCATCGGCGCCAACCTCGAGCTGGTGTTCCCGTTCATCCAGGCCCTGGACCCGGACCTGGAAGTCATCGCCTTTGACGTACCCGGTGTCGGCGGTTCATCGACGCCCAGGCGGCCGTATCGCTTTCCTGGCCTGGCCAAACTCACCGCGCGAATGCTTGATTACCTGAACTATGGGCAGGTCAACGTGATCGGCGTGTCCTGGGGGGGCGCCCTGGCCCAGCAGTTCGCCCATGACTATCCCGAACGCTGCAAGAAGCTGGTACTGGCAGCCACGGCGGCCGGGGCGGTGATGGTGCCAGGTAAACCGAAGGTGCTGTGGATGATGGCCAGCCCCCGACGCTACATTCAACCGTCCCATGTGATGCGTATCGCCCCACTGATCTACGGCGGCTCGTTCCGCCGCGACCCGAGCCTGGCGGCCAGCCATGCGGCCAAGGTTCGTTCGGCGGGCAAGCTCGGTTATTACTGGCAACTGTTCGCCGGCCTGGGCTGGACCAGCATTCATTGGCTACACAAGATCCACCAGCCGACCCTCGTGCTGGCCGGCGACGACGACCCGCTGATCCCGCTGATCAACATGCGTATGCTGGCCTGGCGCATTCCCAACGCCCAACTGCACATCATCGATGACGGCCATCTGTTTCTGATCACCCGGGCCGAGGCAGTGGCGCCGATCATCATGAAATTCCTGGAGGAAGAACGTCAGCGCGCAGTGATGCATCCGCATCCCTCGCCGCTGGGCGGCGGCTGAAACCGCCTATTAGCGCCTGGCAGGACGCCGGACCGCGCAGCGACCCGAAACAGCGACTATGTTGTCTGGTTCGGTGTGTTTGTTTTTAGCCTGATGACGAAGGAGTTGACTCATGCGCGACAAACCGGCGAAGGGTTCCATGCCCGCCCCTGCCAGCTTCATCAACGCACAAAGTGCGGTCACCGGCCTGCGTGGCAGGGACTTGCTGTCGACTTTGCGCAGCGTCGCCGCACACGGCTTGCGCAACCCGGTGCACAGTGCCCGGCACGCGTTGAAACTGGGCGGCCAACTGGGCCGCGTGCTGCTGGGCGAGACCCTGCACCCCAGCAACCCCAACGACCCGCGTTTTGCCGATCCCACCTGGCAGCTCAATCCGTTCTACCGCCGCAGCCTGCAGGCTTACCTGAGCTGGCAGAAACAGGTGACGAGCTGGATCGACGAAAGCACCATGAGCCAGGATGACCGCGCCCGCGCCCACTTCGCCTTCGCCCTGCTCAACGACGCCGTTTCGCCGTCCAACACCCTGCTCAACCCGCTGGCGGTCAAGGAACTCTTCAACTCCGGCGGCACCAGCCTGGTTCGAGGCCTCAGCCATCTGGTGGACGACCTGCTGCACAACGACGGCTTGCCGCGACAAGTCACGCCCCATGCCTTTGAAGTCGGCAAGACCCTGGCGACCACCCCCGGTGCGGTGGTGTTTCGCAACGAATTGCTCGAGCTGATCCAGTACCGGTCCATGAGCGAAAAGCAATACGCCAAGCCGTTGCTGATCGTGCCGCCGCAGATCAACAAGTTCTACATTTTCGACCTGAGCCCTTCCAATAGCTTCGTCCAGTACGCCCTGAAAAACGGTTTACAGGTCTTTATCATCAGCTGGCGCAACCCTGACGTACGCCACCGCGAATGGGGCCTGTCCAGCTACGTCGAGGCCGTGGAAGAGGCCATGAACGTTTGCCGGGCGATCACTGGCGCCCGTGAAGTCAACCTGATGGGCGCCTGCGCCGGGGGCATGACCATAGCCGCCCTGCAAGGCCACCTGCAAGCCAAGCGCCAGCTACGCCGGGTCGCCAGCGCCACCTACCTGGTGAGCCTGCTGGACAGCCAGATCGACAGCCCGGCCACGCTGTTCATCGACGAGCAGACCCTCGAAGCCGCCAAGCGCCGCTCCTACCAGAAAGGCATCCTCGATGGCCGCGACCTGGCCCGGGTGTTCGCCTGGATGCGCCCCAACGACCTGATCTGGACTTACTTCGTCAACAACTACCTGCTAGGCAAGGAGCCGCCGGCCTTCGACATCCTCTACTGGAACAACGACTGCACCCGGCTGCCGGCGGCTTACCACGGCGATCTGCTGGACTTTTTCAAGCACAACCCACTGACCCATCCCGGTGGCCTGGAAGTGTGCGGAACGCCCATCGACCTGCAGAAAGTGACGGTGGACAGCTTCAGTGTGGGCGGCATCAATGACCACATCACGCCGTGGGACGCGGTGTATCGCTCGACCCTGTTGCTGGGTGGCGAAAAACGCTTCGTGCTTTCCAACAGCGGCCACGTCCAAAGCATCCTCAACCCACCGGGCAACCCCAAGGCCAACCACATCGAAAGCGCGAAAATGAGTAGCGACCCACGGGCCTGGTATTACGACGCCAAGCATGTCGAAGGCAGTTGGTGGACCCAATGGCTGGGCTGGATCCAGGAACGTTCCGGCGCCCAGCACGAAACCCAGATGACCTTGGGCAATGTGAACTACCCGCCCCTGGACGCAGCTCCCGGTACCTATGTTCGCGTGCGCTGAAGGCCTTACCCCACGGCCAGGCGATTGGCCGTGGCATGACTTGATCATTAAGAAGACCGGATGAAAACCCGCGACCGCATCCTTGAATGCGCCCTGCAATTGTTCAACGAAAAGGGCGAACCGAACGTCTCCACCATGGAAGTTGCCAACGAAATGGGCATCAGCCCGGGCAACCTCTATTACCACTTCCATGGCAAGGAACCGCTGATCCTCGGGCTGTTCGAGCGATTCCAAAGCGAACTGGCACCGCTGCTGGACCCTCCGGCGGACGTGCAGTTGGCGCCGGAAGACTACTGGCTGTTCCTGCACTTGATCGTCGAGCGCCTGGCGCAGTACCGCTTTCTGTTCCAGGACCTGTCGAACCTGGCCGGGCGCCTGCCGAAGCTGGCCAAGGGCATCCGCCAGTTGCTCAATGCCCTGAAGCGCACCCTCGCCTCACTGCTGGCGCAGCTCAAGGCCCAGGAAATGCTGATCAGCGACACCCAAGCCTTGGGGCAACTGGTGGAGCAGATCACCATGACCTTGCTGTTCTCCCTGGACTACCAGCGGATCCTGGACCGCGAGGGCGAGGTGCGACTGGTGGTCTACCAGATCATGATGCTAGTGGCCCCGCACCTGCCACCCGCGGCCAAGGTGGCGACTGAGCAACTGGCGTTGCGCTACCTGGAAGAACACGACTAACCACTGGCTGTGACAGATCCATTGTGGGAGCAAGCTCGCACACAGGTTGACCTGCTTACAAACAAAAACGCCCGACCTTCACAGGCCGGGCGTTTTTGCATGTCCCGCAGAATCAGGACTGGGTGGTAGGCGTCGTTGGAACCGGCGCTGGAGTTGGCGTGGCGACCGGGGTCGGAGCGGCGGCGGAGTTCGCCGTGCTCGTCGGGGTCGCCGGTTTGGCGGCCGCGGTCGGCGCCTTCGGTGCAGCGGCTTTTGACGCGGCCGGCTTTTTCACGGCCGGTTTTTTCGCCGCAGCAGGTTTGGCCGCCGCTTTTGCCGCAGGCTTGGCGGCGGGTTTCGCTGGCGGTTTGGCAGCCGCCGTTTTAGCCGCAGGCTTGGCTGCCGTTTTAGCCGCAGGTTTGGCCGCTACCGGTTTGGCCGTCGCCTTGGCAGCAGGCTTGGCCGCAGCCGTTTTAGCCGCGGGCTTGGCCGCTGCTTTCGCCGCAGGTTTGGCCAGTGGCTTGGCCGCCGTTTTAGCAGCAGGCTTGGCCGCCACAGCCTTGGCTGCCACCGGGGCGACTTTCGCGCCAGTGAGTTTTTCGATCTGCTTGGTCAGGGTGTCGACCTTGCTGTGCAGTGCCTTGACTTCACTACGGCTCGGCACACCCAGGCGCGAAATCGCACTGTTCAGGCGTTTATCGAAAGCCCCTTCCAGTTCGTCCCATTTGCCCAGTGCACGATCCTTCACGCCGCCGATTCGCGACTTGGCGGACTCGGCGGAGCCCTTGGCGGCATCAACTTGTTTGCCGACCGCCGTCTTGGTGAGTTTTTCGGCCTTCTCGCCGTCCTTAACCAGGGACTCGAAGAGCTTGCTGCCGTCAGTGTCGATCTTCGAGTACACGCCTAAACCAGCAAGCCAGATTTTGCGGGAATACTTTTCAATTTTCCCGGCCCACGAGCTGCCCTCTTTTTCTGTGATTTTTTTGCCAGCCATCCCGTTCTCCTTAATGTTTACGCGCGACACGTTCGAGCAATGCTGTCAGCTCATCGAGCTTAGCAGAGAGTGTCTCAACGTCATGTTTAGACGGAATGCCGATACGATTCAAGGCACTTGCAACACGGGCATCGAATACCTTCTCGACTTTATCGAGTTGTACTTCAACCCGAGCCTTGAAAGTATTGACCTCGCTCTTGGCTTCAATCAATTCACTGTTGGCCGCTTCAAGTTTCCCGGCAATTTTCTTTTTGCCTTTGGTTTCAATAACTTCGCCAGCCTTTACCAGCTCCTGGAAGTACTCGCTGCCTTCCTGGCCAACCTTCGTGTAGGCGCCCAGGCCAGCCAGCCAGATCTTGCGCGCGTACGTTTTCACGTCACTGAGCGTGGAAGATTCAACGTCGGTTTTTTTCTTCAGAATAACTTTGGCCATGGTGCACCTCACTCGAAAAAAGGTTTGAGGAACTGCCCGCACATGGACGGGCTCAGGCACAAAGTAGTGACAATAATTAGAAAGGGCACCCTAACAACTGACACAAAACCTGAGGGCGATGACTTTCAATGTGAGAGCGAGCCTGCTCGCGATTGCGGTGAACCCGCAACATTGATGTTGAATGACACACCGCTATCGCGAGCAGGCTCGCTCCCACAAGAGGATGGGTGGTGAACTTGAGTCATGCATTCCACCCACCCTTTCGATCAATCAGGCCAACGCCTTATCCAGTGCTTTTTCGATTTCGCTCTTGATCGTGCCGCCCATGGCCGACATCAACATGCCCAGCTCCACGTCGACGCGGATCGAGTCCTCGCCCACATGCACTTCGCCCTTGACCCCGGAACGCTTGAGTTTCAGGGTGTCGCCCACCCACTGCGGCTCCAGGCCATAGCTGTCGGACAACTTCTGCGCCAGCTTGTCGGCCTTCTCTCGCGCCGCTTCCTTGCCCAGGCCATGGGCACGCTCAACAGTTATACGGGCCATCGGGTGACTCCTGTTTTATCGGGACTTGCCTGAACGTTTCAGACCCTGGCTGCGTCAAAACGTCCCGGCGGTAGCCCATCTTACCTTCAGCCTTGCCAAGACAAAGCCCTCTACCGGGATTAGAATGTCCCGCATTCTTTTTTGGTGACCGCGATATGACTGATCAGCGCAAAGGCAGCGATGCCGAACCCACCACTCACTTCGGCTTCAAGAACGTGCCGGAAAGCCAGAAAGCGGAAAAAGTCGCTGAGGTTTTCCATTCCGTCGCCGCCAAGTACGACTTGATGAACGACCTGCTCTCGGGCGGCATGCACCGCTTGTGGAAGCGTTTCGCGATCGAACTGTCGGGCGTGCGCAGCGGCAATCGCGTACTGGACATCGCCGGCGGCACGGGCGACCTGACGAAGAAGTTTTCCCACATCGTCGGGCCCACCGGCCAGGTGGTCCTGGCCGACATCAACGAATCCATGCTCAAGGTCGGTCGCGACCGCCTGCTGGACCTGGGTGTGGCCGGCAATGTCGAGTTCGTCCAGGCCGACGCTGAGAAGCTGCCGTTCCCCGACAACCATTTCGACTGTGTGACCATCGCCTTCGGCCTGCGCAACGTCACCCACAAGGAAGATGCCCTGCGCTCGATGCTGCGAGTACTCAAGCCTGGTGGCCGCCTGCTGGTGCTGGAGTTCTCCAAGCCCACCAACGCGCTGATGTCCAAGGCCTATGACGCCTACTCGTTCGCCTTCATGCCGCTGATGGGCAAGCTGATCACCAACGACTCGGAAAGCTATCGCTACCTGGCCGAATCGATCCGCATGCACCCGAACCAGGAAACCCTGAAGTCGATGATGGTCGAGGCCGGTTTCGACCGCGTGACCTACCACAACATGACCGCAGGCATCGTCGCCCTACACCGCGGCATCAAACCCTGATGCTGCTCACCGGCCTGCTCGCCAGCGTCGAACTGGGCCTCAACCGGGTGCTGCGCCTGGACAGCACGGCGCTCGCGCGCCTGGCGCGCTTGAGCGGCCGCGTGATCGCCGTCGACTGCCGTAGCCCGGCGTTGCGGTTGTTCATCCTGCCCAGCGACGAAGGCCTGATGCTCGCAGCACACTGGGAGGCCGAGGCCGACTGCACGCTGCGCGCCCCGGCGTCGAGCCTGCTGAACCTGGCCTTGGGCAAGGATAAGACCGCGGTGCTGCACAGCCCCGACGTGACGCTCGACGGCGACAGCGGTGTACTGCTGGAACTGGCGGCGATTCTCCAGGACCTGGAGCTGGACTGGGAATACGAAGTGTCCCGCTGGATCGGTCCGGTGGCGACCCAATTGCTCAGCGGCCATTTGCGCAGCCGCAGCCAATGGTATCGGCAGGGGTTCGCCAGCCTGGGGCAGAATCTGAGTGAATACCTGGCCGAAGAATCGCGTACCCTCGTAGGCCAACGCGAAGCCCAAGCCCGTTTTAATGAACTGGACCAGGTCAAACTTGACCTGGAACGTCTCGAGGCGCGTTTCGAGCGCCTTTCCCGATCCCTTGAAACCAAGCGATAACGCATGAAGCTGCTTGCCGTCCGCCGTTTGTTGCGCATCCAGCGCGTCGTGATCCGCTACCGCCTTGATGACCTGCTGTTCGCCCTGCCACTGCCCTGGTTTCTCCTGGCCCTGCGCTTCGTGCTGCCCTGGCGCTGGTTTCCCCGGCGAACGCTGGACCTGAGTCGCGGTGCGCGCTTGCGCCTGGCCCTGCAGGACCTGGGGCCAATCTTCATCAAGTTCGGGCAGATCCTTTCGACCCGTCGCGACCTGTTGCCCGAAGACATCGCCGATGAACTGATGCGGCTGCAAGACCGCGTGCCGCCGTTCGATTCCAAGGTTTCGGTGGCGCTGATCGAGGAACAACTGGGCAAGAAGGTCGGCGAAGTCTTCAGCCGTTTCGATGTCGAGCCCCTGGCTTCAGCCTCCGTCGCCCAGGTTCACGCCGCCCAACTCAAGAGCGGCGAAGAAGTGGTGGTCAAGGTCATCCGCCCGGGCCTCAAGCCGATCATCGCCCAGGACCTCGCCTGGTTGTTCATCCTCGCCCGCGCCGCCGAGCGGCTGTCGGCCGATGCCCGCCTGCTGCACCCGGTGGACGTGGTCCAGGACTACGAAAAAACCATCTACGACGAACTCGACCTGCTACGCGAGGCGGCCAACGCCAGCCAGTTGCGTCGCAACTTCGAAGGCTCGCCGCTGCTGTACGTACCGCAAGTCTATTGGGACTGGTGTCGACCGAAAGTATTGGTGATGGAGCGCATCTACGGCATCCAGGTCACCGACCTGGCCACCCTGGCCGACCAGCGTACCGACATGAAAATGCTCGCCGAACGCGGCGTGGAAATCTTCTTCACCCAGGTGTTTCGCGACAGCTTCTTCCACGCCGACATGCACCCGGGCAACATTTTCGTCAGCACGGTGCAGCCGTGGAGCCCGCAATACATTGCCATCGACTGCGGTATCGTCGGCAGCCTGACCCCCGAAGACCAGGACTATCTGGCGCGCAACCTGTTCGCCTTCTTCAAGCGTGACTACCGTCGCGTCGCCCAACTGCACATCGATTCGGGCTGGGTGCCGGCCGAGACCAAGCTCAACGAATTCGAAGCGGCGATCCGTACCGTCTGCGAACCGATTTTCGAAAAACCGTTAAAAGATATTTCCTTCGGCCAGGTGCTGATGCGCCTGTTCCAGACCGCGCGACGTTTCAACATGGAAGTCCAGCCGCAGTTGGTGCTGTTGCAGAAAACCCTGTTGAACATCGAAGGCCTCGGCCGCCAGTTGTACCCGGACCTCGACCTGTGGAACACCGCCCAACCGTTCCTCGAACGCTGGATGCGCGAGCGCGTCAGCCCCAAAACCTTGCTGGGCAACGTGCAGAGTCAGTTCGAGCAGCTCCCCCACCTGGCCAACATGACCCGCGACCTGCTCGAACGCATGTCCCAACCCCACGCACACGACCCGACGCCACCGTGGCACCGACGCAAGGACGACTGGCTGTTGCGCCTGCTTGGCGCAGCTCACCTGGGGGGCGGCGCGGTGCTGGCGACCGGCGGGCCGCTGAGCCAACTGGGTCACTGGCCGGCCGGTATCATGATGCTGGTAGGTCTGTATCTGGTCGTTCGCCGATAGCCAGCACCGGTTCGCGCTGGCACACTGTTTCAACGCTGGGCCCGCCGACATCAGGTGCGCGGCCCATGGTCGGAGTCAAAGATGAAAAACTGGCAGGACGAGATCAAGTGGGACGCTGACGGCCTGGTGCCGGCCATCGCCCAGGACCACAAGACCGGGCGCGTATTGATGATGGCCTGGATGAACCGCGAAGCGCTGGCCTTGACCGCCGCCGAGAACCGCGCCATCTATTGGTCACGTTCCCGTGGCAAGCTGTGGCGCAAAGGTGAAGAGTCCGGGCACGTGCAGCACCTGCATGAGATGCGCCTGGACTGCGACGGCGACGTCATCATCCTGATGGTCGAGCAAGTCGGTGAGATTGCCTGCCACACCGGCCGTCAAAGCTGCTTCTATCGCGTCTTCGAGAACGGCGACTGGAAAACCGTCGACCCGGTGCTCAAGGACCCGCACGCCATTTATTCAGGACATACCCATGAGTGACACCCTGACCCGCCTGGCCCAGGTGCTGGAAGAGCGCAAGGGCGCCGCGGCCGACAGTTCCTATGTCGCCAGCCTGTACCACAAGGGCTTGAACAAGATTCTGGAGAAAGTCGGCGAAGAGTCGGTCGAGACCATCATCGCCGCCAAGGACGCCGCCATCAGTGGCGATTGCAGCGACGTGATCTACGAGACCGCCGACCTGTGGTTCCACAGCCTGGTCATGCTGGCCCAACTGGGGCAGCATCCGCAGGCCGTACTGGATGAACTGGACCGTCGCTTCGGTCTGTCCGGGCACGTCGAGAAAGCCTCGCGCCCGTCCGCCTGATCAACTTTTGAGAGGAATAGCCCCATGGGTATTTTTGACTGGAAACACTGGGTCGTCATCCTGGTCGTCGTGGTGCTGGTGTTCGGCACCAAGAAACTGAAAAACCTCGGCACCGATGTCGGCGAGTCGATCAAGGGCTTTCGCAAGGCCATGAACGATGACGAAAAACCGGCCGACTCATCGGCGACTCCTGGCCAACCGGCGCAGCCGACCCAATCGGTACCCCCCCAGGGCACCCAGCCAGTGAATGCGCCGCACACCATCGACGTGCAGGCCCAGAAAGTCGAAGAGCCCGCCCGCAAAGACTCGTGAGCACTGACTAATGTTTGGTATCAGCTTCACTGAACTGCTGCTCGTCGGCCTCGTCGCCCTGCTGGTACTGGGCCCCGAGCGTCTGCCGGGTGCTGCGCGCACCGCCGGTCTCTGGGTCGGTCGTCTCAAGCGCAGCTTCAATGCGATCAAACAGGAAGTTGAACGTGAAATCGGTGCCGACGACATCCGTCGGCAACTTCACAACGAACATATTCTGTCCCTGGAGCAGGAAGCGCGGAAAATCTTCACGCCGACCCAGCAGGAACCGACGCCGGTCCAACCTGCGGTCGAGCCGACGATTGCGCCACAGGCGTCGGTGGATGACACGGCGCCCGTGGTGGCCGAGCCTGCCAAACCGGTGGAACCCGCCCCGACGGCGACAACGCCAGAAGCGCCTAACGACCCTACATTGCCGCCGCGAGCCCCATGAGCGATATCCCAGAGAACGACCAGCCGATGCCGCTGGTATCGCACCTCACCGAGTTGCGCACCCGCCTGCTGCGTTGCGTCGCGGCGATTTTCATTATCTTCGCCGGGCTGTTTGCCTTCACCCAGCAGATCTACACCTTCGTCTCCACACCGCTGCGCCAGTACCTGCCGGCGGGGGCGACAATGATCGCCACCGACGTGTCGTCGCCGTTCCTGACGCCCCTGAAGCTGACGATGATGGTCTCGCTGTTCCTGGCCATTCCGGTGATCCTGCACCAGATCTGGGGCTTCATTGCACCTGGCCTGTACAAGCATGAAAAACGCATCGCCGTACCGCTGCTGGTGTCCAGCATCCTGCTGTTCTACACCGGCATGGCCTTCGCCTACTTCCTGGTGTTCCCGCTGATCTTCAAGTTCTTCGCCGCCGCCACCCCGGCGGGTGTGGAGATGATGACCGACATCACCAGTTACCTGGATTTCGTCATGACGCTGTTCTTCGCCTTCGGCGTGGCGTTCGAAATCCCGGTGGCGGTGGTGCTGCTGGTGTGGATCGGCGTGGTTGACGTTGCCTACCTGAAGAAGGCCCGCCCCTACGTGATCATCGGCTGCTTCGTGGTCGGCATGATCCTGACCCCGCCGGACATCTTCTCCCAGACCCTGCTGGCTGTGCCGATGTGGCTGCTGTTCGAGATCGGCATCCTGTTCGGTGGCTTGGTGCGCAAGCGCCGGAAAGAAGAACCCGAGGACCAACCAGTCGATGACCACAACGACCAGCCGCCAGCGACCCAAGCGTGAACCTGCTGCTGCTCGAAGAGGCCGACTTCATTGGGCCTGACCGCGTGATCCTGAACGATCGCCGGTTGACCCACATGCAGGAAGTCCACCGCAGCGCCGTCGGTGACAGCCTACGGGTTGGGCGCATCGGTGGGTTGATGGGCACGGCTCAGGTGCTGCGCCTGGAAGCCCGCGAGGCCGAACTGCAAGTGACCCTCGACCAGGCGCCGCCGGCCAAGTTGCCGCTGACCCTGGTACTGGCCCTGCCGCGTCCGAAAATGCTCCGGCGGGTGTTCCAGACTGTCGCCACCATGGGCGTGCCGCGGGTGGTGCTGGTCAACAGCTATCGCGTGGAAAAGAGCTTTTGGCAGACGCCTTTCCTCGAACCCGAGGCCATCCGCGAGCAACTGATCCTGGGCCTGGAACAAGCCCGGGACAGCGTGCTGCCAGAAATCATCATCGAAAAACGCTTCAAGCCCTTCGTCGAAGACCGCCTGCCAGCCATCACCGACGGCACCTTGGGCCTGGTGGGGCACCCCGGTAATTACCCGCCCTGCCCTCGCGCGCTGACTGAGCCGGTGACATTGGCCATCGGCCCGGAGGGCGGCTGGATTCCCTACGAGATCGACCTGTTGGCCAAGGCCGGGCTGCAACCGGTACAACTGGGCGAGCGGATCCTGCGGGTCGAAACCGCCGTCACGGCCTTGCTCGCACGTCTGTTCTGATCCTCTGTGGCTTCATGCGCCCCTCGCCACAACGTCAGCAAGCCCAATATCTTCCGTTCATTTCTACAGATCCTTCCCTGAAAGCCGATACAGCACGGATAAAACAAAATCAGCGCTGCGAGGGAGTATCGGCATGTTCCAGTGGTTTGCCCAGAGTCTGGGAAATGTAAGCGTCAATCGCAAGCTCGGCTTCGGCTTCGGCCTTGTGCTGTTCCTGACCCTGATGATCGCGTTTACCGGATGGACCGGCCTGGGTAACGTGATCAGCCGTGGCGACAAACTGGGGTTCATTTCCGAACTCAGCGGATTGACTAAGGACTTGCGCCTGGCACGCATGGACTACTACAACTCTCGTGGAGAAAACGGTCCGCAGGAGGTCAACGACCTGATTGACAAGCTCGATGCGGGGCTGAAAACCGCCCGCCAACTGATCGAGCAACCGGACGATGTAGCGCTGATCGACAAACAACTGGCCGCCGTCGTCGAGTATAAAAGCGCCTTCGCCGAGATGATCACCGCCACCGCCAGCCGTGAAGACGCTCGCAGCAAACTCGGCGCCAGCGCTGACAACGCGGTGGCCCGCGTCACCGAAGTGGAAAATGCGCTGCTGCAAGGTGGCGACGTCGGCCAGTTCAACAGTCTGGTGAGCCTGAGCAAGGCGATCCAACAGGCGCGCTATCAGGTTCGCGGCTACACCTACAGTGGCAAAAGCGAGGCCCAACAACCGGCCATCGATGCAATTACCGATGTCCTGAAACTGCTTGCACGTTTGCCGGCCCAGTTGCCTGAAGAGCACGCCGACAGGTTCCAGCAGGCCAGCGACTCGATGAACCTCTATCGAGCGGCGGTTAGCCAGTTCCGCGATTCCCAGCTTGATACCGCTGCAGCACTCAAGCGCATGGCTGAGCAAGGCGAAGTGCTGCTCGAAACCAGCCAAGAGTTGACCGCCTCCCAGACCGGCGTGCGTGACCGTGATGCGGCCGAGGCCAAGACTTTCCTGATCGTGGCCGCAACGCTGGCCCTCGTGTTCGGCATCATCTCAGCCTTGGTGATCACCCGGCAGATCGTCGGCCCCTTGAGCCAGACCCTCAGGATCGCCCAAGGCGTGGCCGCCGGCGATCTGACCCACAACCTGACCTCCGAGCGCCGTGACGAACTGGGCCAGCTGCAGCGGGCCATGCAGAGCATGACCGTGGGCCTGCGCCAATTGATCGGCGGCATCGGCCAAGGCGTCACGCAGATTGCCAGCGCAGCCGACCAACTCTCGGCCGTCACCGAACAGACCAGCGCTGGCGTCAACAGCCAGAAAGTGGAAACTGACCAAGTCGCTACCGCGATGCACGAAATGACCGCCACGGTGCAGGAAGTAGCACGCAATGCCGAGGAAGCCTCCGAAGCCGCCCTTGCCGCCGACCAGCAAGCACGTGAAGGCGAAAAAGTGGTCGGTGAAGCCATCGTCCAGATCGAACGCCTGGCCCTCGAAGTGGGCAACTCCACCGCGGCGATGGGCGACCTGAAGCGCGAAAGCGACAAGATTGGCAGTGTGCTCGACGTGATCAAATCCGTGGCCCAGCAAACCAACCTGCTGGCCCTCAACGCAGCCATCGAAGCGGCCCGTGCTGGGGAAGCCGGGCGTGGTTTCGCGGTCGTGGCCGATGAGGTTCGCAGCCTGGCGCAGCGCACCCAGAAGTCCACCGAAGAAATCGAAGAGCTGATCGTCGGCCTGCAATCGGGCACCCAGCAGGTCGCGACCATCATGGACAACAGCCGCAGCCTGACCGACAACAGCGTCGAGCTGACCCGCCGTGCCGGTGGCTCCCTGGAAAACATCACCCGCACGGTCTCGGCGATCCAATCGATGAATCAACAGATCGCCGCAGCCGCCGAGCAACAAAGCGCCGTGGCCGAGGAAATCAACCGCAGCGTGCTGAACGTACGTGACGTGTCCGAACAAACCGCCGCCTCCAGCGAAGAAACCGCCGCCTCCAGCGCCGAACTGGCGCGGCTGGGCGTTCATTTGCAGACGTTGGTGGGGCGGTTCAAGGTCTAAGATTACTCCCGCCTGGCTACGCGCTGTAGGAGCTGTCGAGTGCAACGAGGCTGCGATCTTTCCCCTGACACTTGAGTCTCAAGCGGAAGATCAAAAGATCTCAGCCTTCGGCAGCGCCTACACAGCCCAAGCGGGAGAGCCCCGGAAAAACACCCGCCTATTTCCTACAGATCGCCACAACAGGGTCGATACTCTTCTCATAAAGCCTATAAAAGGTTCAAGGGAGTATCGGCATGTTCAGTTGGCTGACCGAGAAGCTTGGAAATGTAAGCGTCAATCGCAAACTGGGTTTCGGTTTTGGCCTGGTACTGCTGATGACCATCCTGAACACCTTCGCCGGCTGGAACAGCCTGAGTAGTGTGATCAGCCGCGCAGATAAGCAGGCTTCCATCGCCGAGCTCAACGAGCTGGACAAGGATCTGCGAGTCGCCCGTCTCGACTATGAAATGCGTCGCGGTGAACAAGGCCCAACAGCCGTCAGCGAACTCTTGGTCAAGCTGCAGGAAGGCACGCACGCCTCCCTCAAAACGTTTACGCGCGCCTCTGACCTGGAAATGCTCAATCAGCAGTTGGCGACGCTTGACGAATACATACGCGCCTTTGCCGACATGACCCAGGCGACGCAGAACCGCGAATCGGCTCGACCCAAGCTGGGAGCCAACGCCGACAACGCCGTGGCCAAGGTGAAGGAAGTCGAAGATGCCTTGCGCCAAGGCGACAGTGTCCCCCTATTCAACGACGTGGTTGAGCTGAGCAAACTGATCCAGCAAGCGCGCTACCAGGTTCGTGGCTACACCTACAGCGGCAAGGCCGAAGCCGAGCAACCGGCGCTGGAGGCCATTGATAACGTCTTGAAAAGCCTGGAGGCCTTGCCGAGTACACTGCCGGAGCAGTACACCGCCAACCTGCAACAGGCCACCGAATCAATGAAGGCCTATCGCGCCGCAGTCGGTCAGTTCCGAGACTCGCAGGTAGCCAATGCCTCAGCCCTCAAGCGAATGGTGGAGCAAGACACCCGTTTGAACGAGTTAAGCCACCGATTGACGGCCTCGCAGACCGAGAAACGTGATCAGGAGACGATTCACGCGAAAGAGGCATTGATCATCGTCACCCTCCTGGCCTTGGCGTTTGGCCTACTGGCAGCGTGGATCATTACCCGACAGATCGTCGTTCCGCTGCAACACACCCTGGTTGCAGTCGAGCGCGTCGCTTCGGGCGACCTGAGCCATGACCTTGACGTCCATCGGCGCGACGAGATGGGCCAGTTGCAAAGCAGCCTGCAACGCATGGTGATCAACCTGCGGCAACTGATCGGAGGTATCAGCGATGGGGTTACGCAAATCGCCAGCGCCGCCGAACAGCTCTCGGCCGTCACCGAGCAGACCAGTGCCGGGGTCAATAGCCAGAAAGTGGAAACCGATCAGGTCGCCACCGCCATGAACGAAATGACTGCCACGGTGCAGGAAGTGGCACGCAACGCCGAGGAAGCCTCCGAAGCCGCAGCCGCTGCCGATGCCCAGGCGCGCGAAGGCGACAAGGTGGTCGGAGAAGCGATTGCCCAAATCGAACGCCTGGCACTCGAAGTCGGTAACTCCACCACCGCCATGGGCGATTTGAAGCGAGAAAGCGACAAGATCGGCAGTGTGCTGGACGTGATCAAGTCCGTGGCCCAACAGACAAACCTGCTGGCCCTCAACGCGGCAATCGAGGCGGCTCGCGCGGGAGAAGCCGGTCGTGGTTTCGCCGTGGTGGCCGACGAGGTTCGCAGCCTGGCCCAGCGCACCCAGAAATCCACTGAAGAAATCGAGCAACTGATCGTCGGTCTGCAATCAGGCACCGAACAGGTCGCGACCACCCTGGACAACAGCCGCAACCTGACCGACAACAGCGTCGAACTGACCCGCCGTGCGGGGGGCTCGTTGGAGAACATCACTCGTACGGTCTCGGCGATCCAGTCGATGAACCAGCAGATCGCCGCGGCGGCTGAGCAGCAGAGTGCGGTGGCTGAGGAGATCAACCGTAGTGTGCTGAATGTGCGTGATGTGTCGGAGCAAACGGCCTCGTCCAGTGAGGAGACTGCCGCCTCCAGTGCGGAGCTGGCGCGGTTGGGGGTGCATTTGCAGACGTTGGTGGGGCGGTTCCGGGTTTGATGCCTTGCGGCTGCCTTACTTAGGATTTGTGTGTATATCCGTTTTTTTGGTAACGGCGGCTTAGGGTTCCGCTCTTACAGCGGCTCACTTTCGAAAAGCGCGAAAGTAACCAAAGCGCTTCTGCCCCACCACTTGGCACCTCGCCTAGGCTCGGTGTGCCCGAGATCAACGTCCACCACGAGGCGGCCTAACAGCCGACCTGGTTCTTGATGGAGACCGCGTTCCTCCTGTGGGAGCGAGCTTGCTCGCGATGGCGTTGGGTCTGCTTGCATCAATGCTGAATGTGCCGCCGTCTTCGCGAGCAGGCTCGCTCCCACAATGGGATCGGAGTACGACCGGGAGAGCCAGGTCGGCTATAAGGCCGCCTCGCGAGCAAGCTTTGCTCCCACAGGTCCTGCTCAAACAGATCTGAGGGGTGTACGACCGCAAGAGCCAGGCCGGCTACTAGGCCGCCTCGCGGTGGACGTTGATCTCGGCGCCCCGTTAACCACGCTGGCCGAACGCAGGCATTGTGGAGTGGGCATCCCGGAGCAATGCCGGAGTGAGGGCATGCCGAGCCCTAGCGAGGCACCGAGTGGTGGGGCAAAAGCGTTTTGCTTACTTTTGCGCTTCTCAAAAGTGAGCCGCTGTAAGAGCGGAACCGTCAGCCGCCGTCACCTAAATAACGGATATACATACAAAAATACCTGCGTCCCACAATCCGTCATCCCAAGGCTACGGAGCCTTGCGCCATTGCCTACAACTACGCCAGAATCCGCCGGCTTGTGCGCCTTGGCCCTGGGCTCTAACGTTTGCAGGTCGCTGTCAGTTCAGCGATCGGGTTTAGCAGCTCGGCACAATATCAAGGCACGCAGGTCCGCTTTATGGCGGCTGTGCGTGGGGCACTTCGGTGCGCCGGGTTCCTTGATTCCTGGTCTGCTAACCCGCGCACAGTCGCCACCTTTTTCGTTTAGCAGCGATGTCTGGCGGCTCCATCAATCAAGGAGCGTCAACCATGCACAAGGTCACACCCAACCCACCAGAACCAGAAACCGACCCCAAGAAACTCCAGGAAGCCACTGATCGCGCGCTCGATGACTACCTGATCCCCAAACAGGCCAAATCCGAGAATAAGCCATCGCCAGGCCAGCTCTTCACCGTCGTCGCCTGCATCGACACCGAAAGCCTGCTGGCCAACCTCAGCGAAAACCTGGCCTCAGCCGATGCCATGATCAGCGACCTTGCGTTCGACCTGAAAGGCTCGCGGCGCCACGTTGCCTTCGGCATTCAGCAACTGATGGAACTGAGCAGGTTATTGGCAAACCGGATGTTGGATAGCATCAACCCGCAACACTGAGCGCACCACAGAATCGGGGGCGGCTGCGCCACCCAGCGGGAGCAAGCTCCCTCGCCACAAGGGCGATCCGCAGATAGAAAATACGCCCAACAAAAAGCCCCGCTTCCTTCCAGAAGCGAGGCTTTTTTGCGTATCAGGCCAGTTGAGGCTGTACGCTCACCGGCTGTAGCGGCAGCAACGGTGCATGAGGGTCGGCCTTGACCGACTCACGCCACGCCGCCAGCCACTCCGGATGCGCCTCGCTCCAGACCTGCTCATGTAGGCGGGACAGGGCCACCGGGTCACTTAGCAACGCCAGTCGCTCAGCGTTGCTTAGCTCGGCAGGACCGACCTTCAGGGCGTGGCGGACACGTTCGACCCGCAGCCATTCAATCGGCTCGGCCTGGCCGTGACGCGAGGTCGCCAGCGCACACGCCAAGGCGTTTTGTTGCGGATCGACCACCGCCCGGATGAAACCGTCTTTGAGCGCATGCCAACGGTTTTCATGGGTGTACTGGTCCGTCGACAGCAGCTCCTGTGGCGGGGCGTATTCCTCGGGGATCAGGAACAGGCTTTCATCACGGGACTTCAAGCCCAGGCCCACGCGGCTGGAGATCACCGACACCGGAATCGACAGCATCAGCGAACCCACGATCGGCACCAGCCACCACAGGAAGCTTGGGTTCAGCCAGATCACCAGCAAGGCCCAGAAGAAGCCCAGCAAGGTTTGCGGACCGTGGCGCTTGAGCGCTTCGCTCCATGGCGTGGAGTCGTCGTCACGTTGTGGCGAGTTCCAGGTCGCAGCCCAGCCCAGGAACGCGGCGAGCACGAAACGGGTGTGGAAAATCATCCGCACCGGCGCCAGCAGCATGGAGAACAGCATCTCCAGCAGCATCGACAGCGTCACCTTGAACTTGCCACCAAACGCCTTCGCACCCTTGGCCCAGATCAACACGATACTCAGCAACTTGGGCAGGAACAGCAGCACGATGGTGGTGGAGAACAGGGCGATGGCCTTTTCCGGATGCCATTGTGGCCACAACGGATAGAGCTGACGCGGCTCGAGGAAGTACTGCGGCTCCATCAGCGTGTTCACCGCCAACAACGCAGTGGACAGCACCAGGAAGAAGAACCACAGTGGCGCCGACAGGTAGGACATCACGCCGGTCAGGAACACCGCACGGTGTACCGGGTGCATGCCCTTGACCAGGAACAGCCGGAAGTTCATCAGGTTGCCGTGGCACCAGCGACGGTCACGCTTGAGTTCGTCCAGCAGGTTTGGCGGCAGTTCTTCGTAGCTGCCCGGCAAGTCATAGGCAATCCACACGCCCCAGCCGGCACGGCGCATCAGCGCCGCTTCGACGAAGTCGTGGGACAGGATGGCACCGGCGAACGCGCCTTTACCGGGCAGCGGCGCCAGGGCGCAGTGCTCGATGAACGGTTTCATGCGGATGATCGCGTTGTGGCCCCAGTAGTGGGATTCACCCAACTGCCAGAAGTGCAGGCCGGCGGTGAACAGTGGACCGTACACCCGAGTGGCGAACTGCTGCATGCGCGCATACAGCGTGTCCATGCCCGAGGCACGTGGCGCGGTCTGGATGATGCCGGCGTCCGGCGTGGCTTCCATCAGGCGCACCAGGCTGGTCAGGCACGTACCGCTCATGACGCTGTCGGCGTCGAGCACGACCATGTACTTGTAGTCGCTGCCCCAACGACGGCAGAAGTCGTCGAGGTTGCCGCTCTTGCGCTTCACGCGACGGCGACGGCGGCGATAGAATATCTTGCCGAAACCACCGGCTTCACGGCAGACGTCCAGCCAGGCCTGTTGTTCGGCCACGCAGATATCGGTTTCGTTACTGTCACTGAGCACGAAGAAGTCGAAACGATCCAGGTCACCGGTGGCGGCCACCGACTCGAAGGTTGCGCGTAAACCGGCAAATACCCGTGGCACGTCTTCGTTGCAGATCGGCATCACCAGCGCGGTGCGGGCGTCCTTGGGAATCGGCTCGTTGCCAGCGCTGGCACCGGAGATGCGGTATTTGTCGTGACCGGTGAGCAATTCGAGAAAGCCCATCAGCGCCGTCCAGAAACCCGCCGAGACCCAGCAGAACAGAATCCCGAACAGAATCAGGATGCTGGTTTGCAGCGCATACGGCAGTACTTGCGTGGCGGTCTGCAACAGCGGTTGGTGCAGGACTTCTTCCAGGTCCACGAACGACCAGCCCTGGTACGGCATGATGCCTTTCATGTACCAGCCGGCGACGATAGTCTGGCCGAGCATCAATATCAGCAAGATGTAGCGGCGGATCGAGCCCACGGTACGCCAGCGCGCATGTGGCAGCACGCGCTCGTCCTTGGGCGGCTTCGGCGGGTTGGTACGACCGGTCAGGCGTCGCCAGCCGCGCACCAGGATATTGGTGCGCCACGGCTCCGGCACGACCTTGGTCCGACGGATCGGCGGCGTCGCTTTCAGGCAGACCCGACCACCGGCGTCGAGCCCCAGCATCTGGGCGTCCTCGAGTTCCTCGGCGCTGCTCAGCGTCAGCCGGCGGCCCACCGAGGTTTGCGCCGCCTCGGCGGGCTGGTCGAAGGCCGATGAGGACAAGCGTTCGTGCAATTCGCTGAAGGACTTGCAGCCCGCCAGTTCGGCGCGCTGCTCGTCGGTCATGGGCAAATGGGCCAGGTACTCGCTGAGCGTCTCTGGCTGTACTGGCGTATTACTCATCGGCTGGCAACTGATAGCTCCAGGTCTCGGTCAGGACTTGTTCAGTCGGTTCCGGTTCCTGCTGGGTTGGGGTCGGTTCAACAGCTGCGTCCGCCGCCTTGACGGCCTTGGCTTCGTCTTTCGCTTTTTCTTTCGCGAGTTCTTTTGCGGTCTGCTGGCGGGCGACTTTGTCGGCCTTGGCCAGGGTCGTGGTCACGGAATGCGAGACAGCCGGGGCTTCGACAGGCATCAATGGACGGACCAGCGCCGCACGCATTTCGGTGGGCTGTTTCGAGTCCTTGATCTTCAACCGCAGGGTCAAGCGCCAGCCCTTGGTTTCAGGGTTGTAGCGCACGCTATTCTCGACGATCTCGCCGTTTTCGCCGACGCTCACCTGGCTACGCACATCGGCGTCTTCCGGCAGGGCCTGCAGGGACGGACCTTCGAAATCCACCAGGTAGGCCACGCTGCCGTCCGGCTGACGGATCAGGTTGGACTGCTTCACGTCGCCGGTGGAACGCAGGGTCTGCTGGACCCAGGCGCTGTCCGGCGAGTGCAGGCTGGCTTCGTCGAGGGTCCAGTGCAGGCGATAGTTGAAGTCCAGCGGCTGACCTGGCTCAGGCAGTTTTTCCGGGCTCCAGAAGGCAACGATATTGTCGTTGGTTTCGTCGGCGGTCGGAATTTCTACCAAGTCGACGGAGCCCTTGCCCCAATCGCCTTTGGGTTCGATCCAGGCACTTGGACGCTTGTCGTAGCGGTCGTCGAGGTCTTCGTAGTGGCTGAAGTCACGCCCCCGTTGCAACAGGCCGAAGCCACGCGGATTTTCTACCGAGAAGTTGCTCACGGCCAGGTGTTTCGGGTTGTTCAGAGGGCGCCAGATCCACTCGTCGTTACCGGCATGGATCGACAGGCCACTGGAATCGTGCAGTTCACGACGGTAGTTCAGCACTTTGGACGGTTGGTTGGCGCCGAACAGGTACATGCTGGTCAATGGGGCCACGCCCAGCTTGGTCACGCGCTCACGCAGGAACATGCGCGACTTCACGTCGACCACGGTGTCGGTGCCCGGACGCAGGATCAGGCGATAGGCGCCAGTGGCGCGCGGCGAATCCAGCAGGGCGAAGATCACCAAGTGCTTGTCGGTCGGTTTCGGACGCTGGATCCAGAATTCGCGAAAGCGTGGGAACTCTTCACCTGATGGTAATGCGGTGTCGATGGCCATGCCACGAGCCGACAAGCCATAGACCTGGCCCTTGCCGATGACGCGGAAATAACTCGCGCCCAGCATGGTCATGATTTCGTCTTGCTTGTCGGCCTTGTTGATCGGGTACAACACGCGAAAACCGGCGTAGCCCAATTGCTCGGTGGCCTTGGGATCGAATTTCACGTCACTGAAATCGAAGCGCGACGGGTCATACTTGAGCTCTTCGACGGTGGTCGCGGTGATTTCGTTGATCTTCACCGGCGTGTCGAAATGCATGCCCTGGTGATAGAAGGACAGCCTGAACGGTGTCTTCTGGTCGGCCCATTCGGCTTTTTCGGTGCGAAAACGGATTTTTTGATAGTCAGCGAATTTCATATCGCGGAATTCGTTCGGCAGATTGCTGCGCGGGGCTTCGTATTTTTGCCCGGCCAGTTCTTGAGCCTTCGCCGATACATCATCCAGGCTGAATGCCCACAGTTGGCCCGCGCCGAACAGGCACAGCAGAGCCGAGCCCGCTACCAGGGCGTTTCTAAACCGTTTGGCAGACATTTTTGGTGCATTACAGGGACTAACAATCACGAGCAACCCTCGCCGAAAACTGATCAAAAAACCAACGGCCAGATAAAGTACCTGCACGGAAACGGCGCTGAAAACCGTTCCTGCTGACCACCCTTGCCAAGTTGGCGAGCATTGTTCCGACTCCGATGGGACAAAATGATTCCCCAAACGGTTCAGGACAAATCTCTACCTAAAGTCAAATGGACCAGCGAATGCTGGTCCCCCGTAGCGCGCGATTATCTAGTAGCCCGCGTGACAACGCATCAGGGGCAACAAAGTATTTATCGAGAAAACTCCCTGTTTTGCCTCGAAACAGGACCGAAAAGATGTTTCAAAGGCTTTCAGACCTGTAACAGGAAGGTTACCGGGCCATCATTGACCAGATGCACCTGCATGTCGGCGCCGAATCTACCTGATGCCACAGTGCCATGCACCTGTTTCGCCTGGTTCAGCAAATAGCTGAACAACTCTTCCCCCAGGGCCGGAGGCGCGGCTGTCGAAAAGCCCGGGCGCAAACCACTTTTGGTGTCGGCCGCCAAGGTGAACTGCGACACCAGCAGCAACCCACCACCGACATCCACCAGCGACAGGTTCATCTTGCCGTCGGCGTCACTGAATACTCGATAGTTAAGCAACTTATGCAAGAGCTTGTCGGCGCTGGCCCGGGTATCCCCGGGCTCGACGGCCACCAACACCAGCAAGCCTTGATCCACCGCCCCGACGATCTCGCCTGATACTTCGACCCGTGCGCCGCGAACGCGTTGCAACAGCCCCTTCATGCTTCTTCGGGCGGCAGGTCGAGCAGGCGCCGGGCCATTTGTGCAGCGGCGCGCACCAGTGCATCGGTGATCCCCGGCTCCGAGGCGGCGTGGCCAGCGTCGCGAATCACCTGCAGTTCGCTGTTGGGCCAGTTCTGATGCAGCTCCCAGGCATTGTCCAACGGGCAGATGACGTCGTAGCGGCCATGCACGATGACGCCCGGCAAATGGGCGATCTTGCCCATGTCGCGAATCAACTGGTTGGGTTCGAGGAAGGCGTTGTTGGTGAAGTAGTGGCATTCGATCCGGGCGATCGACAGTGCCCGCTGCGGCTCGGAGAAGCGATCGACCACCAGCGGGTTCGGACGCAGGGTCGCGGTGCGGCCTTCCCAAGTGGACCAGGCCTTGGCCGTGTGCATCTGGGCGATCTGGTCGTTACCGGTCAGGCGCTTGTGGAAAGCGCTGAGCAGGTTGTCACGCTCGTCCAACGGGATTGGTGCGATGTAGTCCTGCCAATAGTCGGGGAACAGGCGACTGGCGCCGGCCTGGTAGAACCACTCGATTTCCTGCGGCCGGCAGAGAAAGATCCCACGCAGGATCAGGCCGTGTACCCGCTCCGGATGAGTCTGGGCGTAGGCCAGGGCCAGGGTCGAGCCCCAGGAACCGCCAAACAGTACCCATTTCTCGATGCCCAAGTGCTTGCGGATGCGCTCCAGGTCTTCGACCAGATCCCAGGTGGTGTTGTTTTCAAGGCTGGCATGGGGGGTGGACCGGCCGCAACCGCGCTGGTCGAACGTGACGATGCGGTACAGGTTCGGATCGAAGTAGCGGCGGCTCTGTGCATCGCAGCCAGCACCCGGGCCGCCATGAATGAACACCACCGGCAGGCCTTCTGGGGAACCGCTTTCATCGACATAGAGCGTGTGGGTGTCATCGACAGCCAGATCGTGCCGGGCATGAGGTTTGATCTGCGGGTACAAAGTCTGCATTGCGCGCTCCGTAAGGGGTCGAGTCATCCCTGTGGGGACGTCTATTTAGTCTGCCGTACGGCATCATAAACCCGAATCACCTTAATGAGCATGTCCCTGCGCAGTCAAAGCATGTCAGCCAGGTACGCCAGCAGTGTGCGATACATCCGATCGACCTCCGGCACCTGGCCCCGACCGCGCAGGCAACCGTGGACCAACCCTTCGCCGACAGACAGCACAGCGTCCACCCCTGCGGCGTTCAGCCGCTCGCTATAAAGGACACCATCGTCGCGCAGCGGGTCCCATTGCGCCACGACGATCAACGCCGGCGGCAAGCCGCCCAGGTGATCGGCGAGCAACGGCATGGCGCAAGGCGACGGTGCATCGCCGCCCAGGTACAGCGCGTGATAGCCGTCCAGGTCATGGCGGCTCAGCAGCGGCGCATCGGCACATTCGTGGCGCGAGGCGAGCGTTGCCGGGCCACCGAGCGCCGGATAGATCAACACCTGGGCCCGGGGCAACGCTTGCCCGGCATCACGCAAGGCCAGGCATAACGCAGCGGCGAGATTGCCGCCAGCACTGTCACCGACCACCAGCCGACGACGCGGATCGATGGCAAAGGGCATGGCTGCCAGATGACGCCACACGGCGAGGCAATCGTCCAGCCCGGCTGGAAACGGATGCTCTGGCGCCAATCGATAATCCACCGCCACCACCAGCGCACCAAGGGCGCCCGCCAGCTCCATGCAGATGAAGTCATGGGAGTCCAGGTCCCCCACCACCCAACCACCGCCGTGCAGATAGAAAATGCAGGGCCAGCCAGCGGGTGGCGCGGCACCCCGCGGGTGATAGGCCCGCACCGCCACACCGGCCAACTCGAAATCCTCGACTGCCAGTGTTGGCGGGCACGCCGGGGTGAACGCCCGGCACATCTGGCTGTAGGCCTGGCGCAAACCGGTGAGACTGTCGTCCGGGCTGGTAAAGCTCATGGTTTTGTCGATGAAGGCTGACATCTGTTCAGAGAGTGGATATGAGGTCATGACCAACACCACCTATTGAAATGTGGGAGCAAGGCTTGCCCGCGATGGCGGCGTGTCAGTCGACGTAATGATTGGATGTACCACCGCCATCGCGGGCAAGCCTTGTTCCCACAGGTAAATCACCCCGCCACAGCCGGGTAGGTCAATGCTTGAGGCTGGCCTGCACCGTCGCCACGCCATCCTTGCCGTCGAAGCTGGTGACTCCGGCCAGCCACTTCCGCACATCCTCGGGATGATCGCGCAACCATTGCCGGGCGACGTCCTGGGGCGTCTTGCGCGCCATGATCGGTACCATCAACTGACTCTCCTGGGCAGCGCTGAAGGTAAGGTTTTCCAACAACCGGTTCACATTCGGGCACCGTTGGGCGTAGTCCGGTGCGGTGACGGTGGAGACGGTGGCGGCGCCTTCGTTCGGGCCATAGACATCCTCGCTGCCGGTCAGGTAGGTGATGTTCATGTTGATGTTCATCGGGTGCGGGGTCCAGCCAACGAAGACCACGAACTCCTTGCGATTCACCGCCCGCTGCACCGCGGCCAGCATGCCCGCTTCACCGGACTCGATCAGCTTGAAGTCCTTTAGGCCAAAGTGGTTGGTTTCAATCAGGGTCTTGATGGTGGTGTTGGCCCCGCTGCCTGGCTCGATCCCGTAGATCTTGCCACCGAGCTGATCCTTGAACCGGGCGATGTCGGCAAAGGTCTTGAGCCCCGCCGCCGCGACGTAGTCTGGAACAGCCAGGGTGGCCTGGGCGTCGGCCAGGCTCGGCGTGTCCAATACCTTCACTTGGGTGGCCGCCAGAAACGGCGCGATGTTCTTGTCCATCGCCGGCTTCCAGTAGCCCAGGAAGATGTCGAGACGCTTGTCGCGAATGCCCGCGAAGATGATCTGCTGCACGGCGCTGGTCTGCTTGCTTTCGTAGCCCAGCCCGGTGAGCAACACATCGGCCATGCCGCTGGTGGCGATCACGTCGGTCCAGTTGACCACGCCCATGCGCACGGTCTGGCACGACGCAGGCTCGGCGGCCATCGCCCCGGCGCTCAAGAGGGTGGTACCGCAGAGGATCGACAGACAACGTTTGAACAGTCTTTTCATCGGGAAGGTCTCGTGCGGCAGCGGATTATTGTAGGTCGGTGTCTTGCTGCACCGTGCCAAAAACATTACGCAGCGCCGAGGGGCTGAAGATGAACTGTGGCGACTCGGTTTTGCACAGTGGCGACAGTTCCTCCCGAGACTCAAGGACAAAACCAACCTGTGGCAAGGGGGGCTGTGAGAGCAAAGCTTGCCCGCGATGAAGGCGACGCGATTGCTCTGAAGCAGCGGCGCCTGTATCGCGAGCAAGCTTTGCTCCCACCGATAATTCCCCTCGCCACAGGAGTCATGGCTAGATCTTTATTTCTTGTAAGCCTGCCGTCCCCACCCCAGGAAGCCTTCCAGCAATTCCCTGAGCACCACCTGGGTCGGTGCCGCCAGATCAGCGCGGTAGTTGAACGGTTCGAACTCTTCCATGTAGGTGCTCTGGCACAGTTCCAGTTGCACCGCGTGGATGTCTTCGGCCGGGTTGCCGTAATGCCGGGTGATGTGTCCGCCCTTGAACCGCCCGTTAAGCACATGAGTGAACTGACCGTGACCGGCGCAGATGGCTTCGAGCTGGCTGGCCAGGGGCGGGGCGCAACTGACACCGTTGAAAGTACCGAGGTTGAAGTCCGGCAGCTTGCCGTCGAACAGGTGCGGGATCACCGAACGGATCGAGTGGGCATCGAACAGCAAGGCATAGCCAAACTCGGCCTTGAGCCGCGCCAGCTCCTGTTGCAGCGCCTGGTGATACGGCATCCAGATCTGCTGCAGATAAGTCGCCCGCTCCGCAGCTGACGGCTCCAACCCTTCTCGATACAACGGCACACCATCGAACAGTGTCGCCGGGTACAAACCGGTGGTGGCGCCGACGTACATCGGTTTGTCATCAGAGGGGCGGTTCAGGTCGACGACGAACCGTGAATACTCGGCGGCCAGGGTGCTGGCGCCCAGCTCGGTGGCACATTCGTATAACCTTGGGATGTGCCAGTCGGTGTCTGGCAGGCTTTGGGCCTCGGGGATCAAACCCGCCTGCACCGCAGGGGTCAGACGCAGGCCGGCATGGGGCATGCTGATCAACAGCGGCACGCGGCCTTGCTTGAAATTCAGGACCTTCTCCACAACCGTTCTCCTCAATCGATTTGCACGCCGTGACGCACGACGCGTTTTTCCAGTTCGCCACCGAGCCAGTACGCCAGGTCGGCCGGGCGGTCGATGTGCCAGGCGACAAAATCCGCGACCTTGCCGGCTTCCAGCGAACCGTGGGTATGAGCCATGCCCAAGGCCTGGGCCGCATGAATCGTCGCCCCGGCCAGGGCTTCTTCAGGGGTCATCCGAAAGCATGTGCAGGCCATGTTCAACATCAAGCGCAACGACAACGCTGGCGAGGTGCCGGGGTTGAGGTCGCTGGCCACGGCGATTTTCACACCGTGCTTGCGCAGGGCATCCATGGGCGGCAGTTGGGTTTCGCGCAGGAAATAAAACGCCCCTGGCAACAGCACCGCCACGGTGCCGGATTCGGCCATGGCCTTGGCATCGTCCTCGGTCATGAATTCCAGGTGATCGGCCGACAGCGCCTGGTAACGCGCGGCCAGGCTTGAACCGTGCAGGGATGACAATTGCTCGGCGTGCAGCTTCACTGGCAGCCCCAGTTGTTGCGCTGTGATAAACACCCGCTCGACCTGCGCCGGGGAAAACGCCAGGTATTCGCAAAAGGCATCCACCGCATCCACCAGCCCTTCAGCCGCCAGGGCCGGAAGCATCTCGGTGCAGATGTGCTCGATGTAGTCGTCGGCCCGATCCTTGTATTCCGGCGGCAAGGCGTGGGCCGCCAGACACGTGCTGCGCACGCTGACCGGCAATTCGGCGCCGAGGCGACGAATGACGCGCAGAATCTTGCGCTCGCTGGCTAGGTCCAGGCCGTAGCCGGATTTTATTTCCACCGTGGTCACGCCGTCGCGCATCAGGCTTCCCAGGCGTTTGGCGGCGCTGGCGAACAGTTCATCTTCACTGGCGGCCCGGGTGGCGCGCACGGTGCTGGCGATGCCGCCACCGGCTGCCGCGATCTCGGCATAGCTGACGCCTTGCAGGCGCTGTTCGAACTCACCACTGCGGTTGCCGCCAAACACCGTGTGCGTGTGGCAGTCAATCAGCCCCGGCGTGACCCAGGCGCCCTTGAGGTCGTTGACCGCCGGGTAGTCACCCGTTGGCAATTCGGCACGCGGGCCGATCCATTGAATGTGCTCACCCTGGGTGACGATGGCGGCGTCTTCGATGATCGAGTAGACGCCCTGGGCCATGGTGGCGGCGTGGCAGTTTTGCCAGAGGGTTTTCATCCCGATGCCTCCGTATGATTAATGACAAGCGCACACGTAGGAGCTGCCGAGTGCAACGAGGCTGCGATCTTTCCCCAGACAATTGAGCCGTGAGCGAACGCACAACAGATCAAGATCAAAAGATCGCAGCCTTCGGCAACTCCTACAGGGTGCACGCTCTTGAGCAGTTAAAGGCTCGGCAACAACTGCGCCGCAACCAATTCGTTCAGGCACCGGCTCGCCAGCAATTGACTGGCCGCATTGATGTCCGGCGCAAAGAAGCGGTCCTTCTCATAAAACGGTACGTCTGCACGCAGCAATGCCCGGGCCCGTTCCAGTTTCGCGGAGGTCTTCAGGCCACCGCGCAGGTCCAGCCCCTGGCAGGCCGCGAGCCATTCCACCGCGAGGATCCCACGGGTGTTCTCGGCCATTTCCCACAGCCGCTTGCCGGCAGCCGGGGCCATGGAAACGTGGTCTTCCTGGTTGGCCGACGTCGGCAGGCTGTCCACCGAATGGGGATGGGACAGCGCCTTGTTTTCACTGGCCAGAGCCGCCGCGGTGACCTGGGCGATCATGAAGCCGGAGTTCACCCCGCCATTGGCGACGAGGAACGGCGGCAGTTGCGACATGTGCTTGTCCATCATCAACGAAATGCGTCGTTCGCTCAGGGAGCCAATCTCGGCAATCGCCAAGGCCATGTTGTCGGCCGCCATCGCCACCGGTTCGGCGTGGAAGTTGCCGCCGGAAATCACGTCGCCCTCGGCGGCGAACACCAGCGGGTTATCCGACACCGCGTTGGCCTCGATCACCAGCACCTCGGCGGCCTGGCGGAACTGGGTCAGGCAGGCGCCCATCACTTGCGGTTGGCAGCGCAGGGAGTACGGGTCCTGGACCTTGTCGCAGTTCTGGTGCGAATCGGAGACTTCGCTGCGCTCGCCCAGCAGATCGCGGTAGGCAGCGGCGGCGTCGATCTGACCCTTCTGGCCACGGGCGGCATGGATGCGTGCATCGAATGGCGAACGCGAGCCGAGCACCGCTTCCACCGTGAGGCCGCCCAGGGCCAGGGCACCGGCAAACAGATCTTCACCTTCAAACAGGCCACGCAGGGCAAACGCGGTGGACACCTGGGTGCCGTTGAGCAGTGCCAGGCCTTCTTTGGCGGCCAGGGTCAGCGGCACGAGGCCAGCCACTTTCAGCGCGTCGACGGCCGGCAGCCATTCGCCCTTGTAGCGAGCCTTGCCTTCGCCCAGCAGCACCAGGGACATGTGGGCCAGTGGCGCCAAGTCGCCGGAAGCACCGACCGACCCCTTGAGCGGAATGTGCGGATAAACCTCGGCATTGATCAGCGCAATCAGCGCATCGATCACCTGCCGACGGATGCCGGAAAAACCCCGGCTCAGGCTGTTGACCTTAAGCACCATGACCAGCCGCACCAGCGCGTCGCTGATTGGCTCGCCCACCCCGGCGGCATGGGACAGCACCAGGGAGCGCTGCAGGTTTTCCAGGTCTTCGCTGGCGATACGGGTCGAGGCCAGCAGGCCAAAACCGGTGTTGATGCCGTAGGCGGTGCGGTTCTCGGCAAGGATCTGTTCAACGCAGGCAACGCTGGCCTCAATCTGCGCCGACGCGCTGGCGTCGAGGCTCAAGGTCACAGGTTGCTGATAGATGTCACGCAATTGAGCCAGGCTCATTTGGCCAGGAATCAGGTTTAAGGCAGTCATGTATTGCTCCTTTTGAGCGTTTTGTTTTTACCCGCCAGTCGCTCCGGAATGTTCCGTTATCCGTCACCTTCGCTTTTTGGGCGATGCTTTATGGGCAATAGGTGCCTTGGCACGCTGGCGCTTTTTTGATCAGTTCAAATTCGGTAATACGCTGTGCAGCACATTCGGGTCTTTGAGCAGGCCGGCGGCACTGGCGATGTCCGGCGCCAGCCAGCGGTCCTGGTCGTAGGCCGGGACGCGCTCGCGCAGCAATTTCCAGGCGATGTCGGTGCCGGCGCCGAAACGCTGGGCCTTGAGAAACTCAAAGGCCTGGGCCGCCAGCAGGTATTCGATGGCAAGGATCTGCGTGCAGTTTTCCAGCGCCCGGTGCAGCTTCAGGGTCGCGTTGGTGCCCATGCTCAAATGGTCTTCCTGCAACCCGGAGGTGACGAAATTGTCGAGCACCGCCGGTTGCGCCAGTTGCTTGTTCTGCGCGCACAACGACGCGGCGACGTATTGCACGATCATCATCCCCGAGTTCACCCCGGGGTTGGCCACCAGGAAGGCCGGCAGGCCGCTGACGTGGGGGTTGATCAAACGGTCGAGACGGCGCTCTGCGATGGAGCCGATCTCAGCCATGGCAATCGCCAGCAGATCCGCCGCCAAGGCGACCGACTGGCCGTGGGGATTGGCCTGGGACATGACCCGGAAGTTCTCCGGCGTGCCCAGCAGCAGCGGATTATCGGTGACCGCGTTGAGTTCGGTTTCGATCTGTTGCCGGGCGTGGGCCAATTGGTCGCGAGCCGCGCCGTGCACCTGGGGAATCGAGCGGATGCTCAATGCGTCCTGGGTGCGAATGCCCAGGCTCGCGGCGATGACCTCGCTGCCGTCCAGCAGGGCCCGCAAGTTGACGCCGACCTGCTGCATGCCCGGGTGCGGCTTGAGGGCGATGACGTCGGCATCGAACGCGGCAATCTGCCCGCGCTGGGCCTCGAAGCTCATGGCACCGATCACATCGGCCCATTGCACCAGCCGCGTCGCATCGGCCAGGGCCAGACAGCTCAGACCGGTCATGCACGGCGTGCCGTTGACCAGACACAAACCGTCCTTGGCCCCCAACTGCACCGGTTGCAAACCCTCTGCGGCCAGGGCCTGTTGCGCCGGGACGATTTGCCCGCGATAGCTGACTTGGCCGACGCCCAGCAGCGCGATGCCGATGTGGGCCATGTGGGTCAGGTAACCCACCGAACCCTGGGACGGCACTTGCGGCGTGATGCCGCGATTGAGCAGCGCCAGCAACGCTTCGACCACCCGGCGATGGATGCCGGACTTGCCCTGGCTGTAGTTGAGAATGGCGGCGCAGACAATCGCCCGGGTCTGTTCATCGCAAAGCGCCGCGCCGACGCCACAGGCATGGCTGAGCAGGGTGTTGCGCGACAGCTGGCTGAGTTGTTCATCCTTGAGCGAAACATTGCACAAGGCCCCCAGGCCGGTGTTGACGCCATAGGCACGCTCGCCGCTTTCGACGATGCGCTGGACGATGGCCTGGGCATTGTCGATCCGCGCCCAGGTCTCAGTCGATAGCTCGAGCACCGCGCCAAAGCGCGCGACGGCGACCACTTCCTGCCAACGCAACGGGGCGCCTGTGATTACGATTTTTTCAGCCTGGGACATCTTCAACCTCATGAAAAATTCACTTCAGCATCACATCTGGCTTAAGGCATAGCCTCTGTGGCGAGGGAGCTTTCTCCCGCTGGACTTTTGTAGGAGCTGGCGAAGCCTGCGATCTTTTGAGCTTTCGCTTGGGATTCAAGTGGCAGGGGAAAGATCGCAGCCTCGTTGCACTCGACAGCTCCTACAGGCCGAGCGGGGGCAAGCTTGCTCGCCACAAAAGCGCGCCGAGCACCAAAAACCTCTCAAACCACCGCCGCCCGCCGTTGCACAAACCGATCGACATACTCATCCGCCGGCGAGTGCAGGATCTCCCGAGGCGTGCCGACCTGGATCAGCTTGCCGTCCTTGAGGATCGCGATACGGTTGCCGATGCGCACGGCCTCGTCGAGATCGTGGGTGATGAAGACGATGGTCTTGTGCAGGGTCTTTTGCAGTTCCAGCAACTGGTCCTGCATTTCCGCGCGGATCAGCGGATCGAGCGCACTGAAGGCTTCGTCCATCAGGATAATGTCGGTGTCCGCCGCCAAGGCCCGGGCCAGGCCGACGCGCTGGCGCATGCCGCCGGAGAGCTGGTGCGGGTATTTGTTCTCGTAGCCTTTCAGGCCCACGGTGTTGATCCAGTGCAGCGCCCGCTCGGCACACACCTGCTTGCTCTCGCCGCGCACTTTCAAGCCATAGGCGACGTTGTCCAGCACGCTCTTGTGGGGCAGCAGGCCGAAGCTCTGGAACACCATGCTGATCTTGTGCCGGCGAAATTCGCGCAGGGCGTCCATGTCCAGTTGCAGGATGTCCTCACCGTCCACCAGGATCGCGCCACTGGTAGGATCGATCAGTCGGTTGAAATGGCGCACCAGGGTGGATTTGCCGGAACCGGACAAGCCCATGATCACGAAGATCTCACCGGTGCCGATGCTCAGCGACAGGTCGTTCACGCCAACCACGCAGCCGGTTTCGGCCAGCACCTGGTCCTTGGTCTTGTTCTGGCGGATCAGCTCCAGGGCTTCCTTGGAGCGATTGCCGAAAATCTTGAAGACGTTCTTGACTTCGATCTTGCTGATGGCTGCGTTGCTCATTTGCTCACCTCGTGCCGAGGACGACCATAGGCCTGGGTAATGCGGTCGATGACCACGGCGAGAATCACGATCGCCAGCCCAGCTTCCAGGCCGCGTCCGACGTTGAGGGTCTGGATGCCCACCAGTACGTCTTCACCCAGGCCACGGGCGCCGATCATCGAGGCGATGACCACCATCGACAGGGCCATCATGGTGGTCTGGTTGATCCCGGCCATGATGCTCGGCAGGGCCAGGGGCAGTTGCACGCCGAACAGCTGTTGCCAGCGGTTGGCACCGAAGGCATTGATGGCTTCCATCACTTCGCCGTCCACCTGGCGGATACCCAGGTCGGTCAGGCGAATCAGTGGCGGCGCAGCGTAGATCACCGTGGCGAAAATCGCCGGGACCTTGCCCAGGCCGAACAGCATCAACACCGGAATCAGGTACACGAAACTCGGCATGGTCTGCATGATGTCCAGCAACGGCATAAGTACCGAACGCAGGCGATTGCTGCGCGCCGAGAGAATGCCCAGCGGAATGCCGATCATCACCGAGATCAGTGTCGCCACCAGCATCAGGGCGAGGGTCTGCATCAGCTTGTCCCACAGGCCCACCGCGCCCACCAGGAACAGCAGGCCGACGATTACCGCCGTGGTTGCGACCTTGCGGGTGGCGTGCCAGGTGATGCCGCCGACGATGGCCAGCATCAGCCACCAAGGCGCCATGCGCAGCAACCCTTCGAGGTTGACGATGGCCCACAGCAAAGTGTCGGAGATGTGTCGGAACACATCGCCATAGTTGGTCACCAGGGAGTCGACCCAACCGTTGACCCAATCGGCGATGGAGAAGGTAAAGCTTTCGGGAAACATAAGAGACTCTCAATCAAGTGGATGCGGTGAACGTCCCAGCCAGCCCCACGGTTGGCCGGGAAGTATTCGACCTACAGAGCCGCGTCGATTTTCTTGGCAGCGTCTTCGCTTACCCAGGCGTGCCAGACTTCAGGATGTTCCTTCAGGAAGATCTTCGCCAGTTTCGGCGACTCGATCCGCTCTTTGGCCATGCGCCCGAGGTTCTGGTTCAGGATGTCGATAGGCAAGTTGACCTTTTCCAGCACCGCCACCAGTTCCGGAGCCTCGTCGTGGAAGGTCTTGGACAGGCCGACCTTGATGCTTACGCTCTTATCCACACCCGGTTTTTCTTCCAGTTTCACCAGGTCCACCTGGCCCATCAGCGGCGTGGGTGACCAGTAGTAGAACAGGATCGGTTCACCGCGCTTGTAGCTCGACAGCACCGCCGCATCCAGCGCCGGGCCGGTGCCTGGGCGGAAGTTGGTGTAGGTTTTTTCCAGGCCATAGCTTTTCAGCATTTCACTGTTGTCCAGCTCACAGGTCCAACCGGCCGGGCAGTTGTAGAAACGGCCCTTGGACGGTTCTTCCGGGTCCTTGAACACGGCAGCGTACTGGCCCAGATCAGCGATGTTCTTCAGGCCTGGCGCCTTGGCTTCGAGCTTGCGTTTGGCGTCGCCTTCAATCACGTAGCGCGGCACATACCAGCCTTCAATGGCGCCCACGACCGGGGCGCCGACGCCGACCACCTTGCCGGCCTTCTCGGCCTTGTTCCAGACCTCACTGCGGCCGACCCACTCTTCGGCAAACACCTGGATGTCGTTGCTGCCCAGGGCGTTCTCCATGGTGATGGAGTTGCCTGGCAGGCTGTCGACCTTGCAGCCGTAGCCTTTTTCCAGCACCACTTGCATGACGTCGGTCAGCAGCATGCCGCTTTCCCAGTTCAGGCCGGCGAACTTCACCGGTTTGCCCGACTCGCACCAACCCGCCGCTTGTGTGGCGCCAGCGCTGGCCAGCAGGCCCATGGAAAGCAACGTGGTCAGCAGGGTCTTGTTCGATTTCATTGTGTGACGCTCCTAATCAGTGAATTGGCTTACGGCAGTCAAGAGGCATCCAGCCCTTTCCACGTCCAATCAGGCCTGCGCCGCAGCGCGACCAGCCCCGCTTGTTATAGGTGCTACAACGCCGGCTGGTTCGACCGGCAGAATCAGTTGATCGGGTACTGCGCCGTGCCATTGTTTCGCGCACCTGCGCACCAATAACCGAACCGGCACCTGCGGCAAAAAAGGTTTTCACCGAAGAAGTCTCGCTCGGCAGGTAACGCGAATAGTCCGCCACGTAGGGGTCGAAGGCGATCTGCCAGGATGCCGCGAGCGACACCGCAAGCAGGAAGCTGCTCCAGCTGAAATGGCGGATTTGCAGGAGTGCGCCAACGTCCGTCTGGCTCATCAGGCGAGCGAACAGGTAAACAAAGGCAATCACACCAAGGAGGCTGGCGACACGTCCAATGAAGTGAATCACCCGATAACCGAGCACCGTGACCAGCACGATGACACTGGCGAAAATGAGGATGCCGACACTGTCGCTGACGCCAAACAACTGGCCCAGCGCCTGGCCGGAAAGCACGGTTCCCGTTGCGGTGAAACCCAGGTACATCAGGCACACCAGCACGATCGGGATAGCCGCGCCATACACACCAAACTGCACCCGGCTGGAGATCACCTGCGGCAGGCCCAGCTTGGGCCCTTGCGCGGCATGCAACGCCATGACGCCACCGCCGAGCAGTTGGCCGATCAGCAAACCGATCAACGACCAGAACACATCACCGCCAAGCACCACCGCCAATGCACCGGTGACAATTGCGGTGATTTGCAGGTTGGCCCCCATCCAGAGGGTGAACTGGCTCAACAATCGGCCGTGTCTCTCTGCTTCCGGGATGTAGTCGATCGAACGTTTCTCGATCAACGGCTTGCTGCTTGCGCGTGTGCGGGTGACAGCCATGGTTCAACCTTTGTGGATTGTTCTGGTCATTGGATAACGCCCTGTAGGAGCTGCCGAGTGCAACGAGGCTGCGATCTTTCCCCAGACACTTGAATCTCAAGCGAAAGATCAAAATCAAAAGATCGCAGGCTTCGCCAGCCCCTACCCGGTAATCATCGGCAGGTTCAGCCCCTGCTCCTTGGCGCAATCAATGGCGATCTGGTAACCGGCATCGGCATGACGCATCACGCCCGTGGCCGGGTCGTTGTGCAGCACGCGGGCAATGCGCTCGGCCGCTTCGTCGGTACCGTCGCAGACGATCACCATGCCCGAGTGCTGGGAGAAGCCCATGCCAACGCCGCCACCGTGGTGCAGCGACACCCAGGTCGCGCCGCTGGCAGTGTTGAGCAAGGCGTTGAGCAGCGGCCAGTCGGAGACCGCATCGGAACCGTCCTGCATGGATTCGGTTTCACGGTTGGGGCTGGCCACGGAACCGGAGTCCAGGTGGTCGCGGCCAATCACGATCGGCGCCGACAATTCGCCGCTGCGCACCATCTCGTTGAACGCCAGGCCCAACTTGGCCCGCTGGCCCAGGCCAACCCAGCAGATACGTGCCGGCAAGCCCTGGAAGCTGATGCGCTCGCGGGCCATGTCCAGCCAGTTGTGCAGGTGGGCGTCGTCGGGGATCAGTTCCTTGACCTTGGCGTCGGTCTTGTAGATGTCCTGGGGGTCACCGGACAGCGCGGCCCAGCGGAACGGGCCAATGCCGCGGCAGAACAGCGGACGGATATAGGCCGGTACGAAACCCGGGAAGTCGAAGGCATTTTCGACGCCCTCTTCCTGGGCCATCTGGCGGATGTTGTTGCCGTAGTCGAAAGTCGGTACGCCCATTTTCTGGAAGGCCAGCATGGCGTTGACATGGACGGCCATCGATTGCTTGGCGGCCTTCACCACGGCCGCGGGTTCGGTCTTAGCGCGGGCACGGTATTCGTCCCAGGTCCAACCGGCCGGCAGGTAGCCGTTGAGTGGGTCGTGGGCGCTGGTCTGGTCGGTGACCATGTCTGGGCGCACACCACGACGGACCATTTCCGGCAGGATCTCGGCGGCGTTCCCACACAGCGCAATGGAAATCGCCTTGCCTTCGGCGGTGTATTTCTCGATGCGCGCCAGGGCGTCGTCGAGGTCCTTGGCTTGCTCGTCGACGTAGCGGGTTTTCAGGCGGAAATCGATGCTCACCTGTTGGCACTCGATGTTCAGCGAGCACGCACCAGCCAGGGTCGCGGCCAAGGGTTGCGCACCGCCCATGCCGCCCAGGCCGGCGGTCAGGACCCAACGGCCCTTGAGGTTGGAGTCGTAGTGCTGGCGACCGGCCTCGACGAAGGTTTCATAAGTGCCTTGCACGATGCCCTGGCTGCCGATGTAGATCCAGCTGCCGGCGGTCATCTGGCCGTACATGGCCAGGCCCTTGGCGTCGAGTTCGTTGAAGTGCTCCCAACTGGCCCAGTGCGGCACCAGGTTGGAGTTGGCGATCAGCACGCGAGGGGCGTTGCTGTGAGTCTTGAACACGCCCACTGGCTTGCCGGATTGCACCAACAGGGTTTCGTCATCGTTCAGATTGGTCAGGCTTTCGACGATCTTGTCGTAGCATTCCCAGTTGCGTGCCGCGCGGCCGATACCACCGTAGACCACCAGTTCCTTAGGGTTCTCGGCCACTTCCGGGTCGAGGTTGTTCATCAACATGCGCAGCGGCGCTTCAGTCAGCCAGCTCTTGGCGGTCAGCGTGTTGCCGCGAGGGGCACGGATTTCAACGTCACGGTATTTTTCAGGTTTGCGGGTAGCGTCGGTCACAGCAAAAACTCCTCAGCGATCAATCCAGACCAGCCCGGGCAGTGGGCAGCGATTTAGCGAACGTTGCGTTGAACATCGGTAACCCATACGCATACGTCTTTACTTGTATGTACAAGCATATGCAATCAAGCGGCCAACTTGTTGGAGGTGGTGTTCAGAAACGGTTGGGGGTTTGGCTGAAAGCCTTGTGATTTAAGGGCTGCTGAGCGGCAGGAAATTTTTCAAGAGGGTTTTCGAGGGGGAAATCGGAGGGTCACAGAAGCGTGGTGTTGCGCCACGCTGGGGCATTCGGTAACAAGTTGGTGCGCAGAAGAAACAGCAGGCAGGCACCTTGTGGCCAGGGAATTTATCGGTGGGAGCAAGAAGCTGGCATTAGTGGGCCGTCAGCTCAATCACGCAGCATTGACCGTGGGTGGAGACATCCACCAACCCGGTGTTACCGCTCAGTTGCAAACAGTCGTAGAGGCCCAAGTCAACGGCGGATTCACCGATCTTGATAGCCAACCCCGGGGCGGCACAGAACACCAATACTGTTCCCGCCTCACTGAAAAACCGCTGCTGGCCGCCCAACCACTGCAACCGCGCGCGGTAACGTTGCGGTGCGTAGATCAGGTTGAAGTCACGAATCGGTCCGCCCAGCAGCGTGCAATACACATGGCTCTCGCCACTGAACGCAAAAGGGTCCAGCGGATGCAAAGGCCGCGTGGCCTGGCCATCGACATTCAGCGTCATGCCATCACCCTGCAAGACACTGATGACCCGCTCGTAACCGGCGAAGGTGGAGAAGCCGCCCGACTCACCAATGTCGGCAATCGACAGGCGCCAGCCGAAACCTTCCAGGCCGGCACCGGTATCGCGAGTGATTTCTTCAGTGCTGCCGCCACCGTTTTTCCACGGCATGCGCGGGTAGTCTGCTGCGCGTAAAACCTTCAAATGGCTCATTTATGAAAGCGCCCTTCGAGACTGTGACGGGAGCCCGGATGGATCAGGCGTGCGGCGGTCACCGGCTGGCGTCCGGACCAGGTGCGGCGGCGGATCAACAGGCACGGCTCGCCCTTTTCGATCTGCAACAGCTTGCATTCACTCGGCTCGGCCAGGATCGCCTCGACCACATGCTCGCCCTCGGTCAGCGGCGCGACCTGGTTCAGATAGGCGTAAGGCGTTTGCACGGTGAAGTCCTGCTTGAGGTAGTCCGGGGCCACCAGTGCGTTGACGAAACGGTCCTCGATTTGCACGGGGATGTCGTTCTCGAAATGCACAATCAGCGAATGGAACACCTTCTGGCCTTCGCGCATATCCAGGGCCAGGGCCCGCTCGGAACCGGCCGCCTCTTCTTCCAGGGTGATGACCTTGCAAGTGTGGCGATGACCACGGGAGGCGATTTCGTCGGCGATGTTATGCACTTCGAACAACGCGGATTGGCTCTTGGGTTCGGCCACGAAGGTGCCGACCCCCTGCATGCGCACCAACAGGCCGTCGGCGGTCATTTCCCGCAGCGCACGGTTGATGGTCATGCGACTGAAGCCCAACTGACTAACCAGTTCGCTTTCCGACGGCACACGGTAATGTGGCGGCCAGTTTCCACTGTCGATCTGCTGGGTGATCATTTGTTTGACGCGGGCGTACAGGGGTGCCGGACTGTCACCCATGTTTGCGGCCAGCGGCGGTTTGGCAGGCGGAGTCGACACGGCGGTTCCTTGTTCTGCGGATAAGAATGCTAGCTTGCCGGAGTTTACCGGCCAGGCAAACGTCTGTATATGTATATACAAATTACGCACAATGAGGTTGAACCATGTCCGCCTTCTTTGCCGAACGCGCGCTGCTGCCTAGTGGATGGGCCCATAATGTACGTTTTGAGGTCGACGCCGAAGGCGTCCTGACCCATATCCAGGCCGGTTCCCACGCAGACGGCGCCGAACGGCTGGGCGGTCCGCTGTTGCCGGGCATGCCGAACCTGCACTCCCATGCCTTCCAACGGGCCATGGCCGGGCTGGCGGAAGTGGCGGGAAATCCCAACGACAGTTTCTGGACATGGCGCGACTTGATGTACCGCCTCGTCGGAAAAATCAGCCCCGACCAACTCGGCATCATCGCCCGCCAGCTGTACATCGAAATGCTCAAGGCCGGCTACACCTCGGTCGCCGAATTCCACTATGTGCACCACGACACCGATGGCGCGCCCTACGCCGACCCCGCGGAGCTGGCCCTGCGCATCAGCCACGCCGCCAGCGCCGCCGGCATCGGCCTGACGCTGCTGCCGGTGCTCTATAGCCATTCCGGTTTTGGCGGCCAGGCGCCCAATGACGGGCAGCGCCGGTTCATCAACAGCACCGAAAACTACTTGAAGCTCCAGTCACGCTTGCAGCCGATCCTGGCCGGGCAGCCGTCCCAGGCGCTGGGTTTGTGCTTCCATTCGCTGCGTGCCGTGACACCCGAGCAAATCCAGGATGTGCTGGCCGCCAGTGACCGTGAGTGCCCGGTGCACATCCACATTGCCGAGCAGCAGAAGGAAGTCGACGATTGCCTGAGCTGGAGCGGCGCCCGCCCGCTGCAATGGCTGTACGAAAACACCGAAGTCGACCAGCGCTGGTGCCTGGTCCACGCCACCCACGCCAACGCCCAGGAGGTTAGCTTCATGGCCAAGAGCCGGGCGATTGCCGGCTTGTGCCTGACCACCGAAGCCAACCTGGGGGACGGGGTTTTTCCGGCCGTGGATTTTCTCGCCCAAGGCGGGCGCCTGGGTATCGGCTCCGACAGCCATGTATCGTTGAGCGTGGTCGAAGAATTACGCTGGCTGGAATATAGTCAGCGCCTGCGGGATCAACGGCGCAACCGCTTGTATCGCGCGGATCAGCCGATGGTCGGCCGCACCTTGTTCGATGCAGCCCTGGAAGGCGGTGCCCAGGCCCTGGGGCAACCGGTCGGCGCCCTCGAAATCGGCAAGCGCGCCGACTGGCTGGTGCTCGATGGTAACGACCCCTACCTGGCCACGGCCCAGGACGACGGGATCCTCAATCGCTGGCTGTTTGCCGGCGGCGATCGCCAGGTGCGCGATGTGATGGTCGGCGGACGGTGGGTGGTACGCGCTGGCCGTCATGCCGACGAAGAGCAAAGCGCCCGGGCGTTTACCCAGGTCCTGCGCGAACTGCTGGGCTGATTCCCAAAACACCAATGTAGAAATACCCCTGTGGGAGCGAGCCTGCTCGCGATGACGGCCTACCAGTCAACTTATGTGTTGAATGTGAAGCCCCCATCGCGAGCAGGCTCGCTCCCACAGGTTCTATAGCGTTAGTCCGAGGTTTTGGCCATCTGTCGATCCGACGCGCGCCAGATCAAGCGTGTGGTGTCGTAGCCCTGCTGGCGTGCCTTGCTCAGCAGCTCCTCGCGCACGACGCTATTGACGGTCGGTGTACGGGACAGCAGCCACATGTAGCGACGGCTTGGGTCGCCGACGATGGCGGTCTTGTAGTCATCGCTGACGTACAACACCCAGTATTGCCCTTTCGCCACGCCTGGCACGATCCGCGAAAACCAGTTGTCGAACTCGACCCAGAGCTTGTCGGTCTTGCCCGGCACCTGAGGTGTGGCGGTGCCTCTGGCTTCTTCCCACTGCCAGTCCGAGGTCAGGCAGCGATTGAGCACTCCCACGTTACCGTCTGGCTTGAGGGTGTAGTGAGCTTCCGATTGCGCGCAATTGCGCTGGAAATACATGGGTAGGCGGGCCAACTCATACCAGGTCCCTTGGTAACGTTTGAGATTGACGCTGTTGACCGTCTTGGGTGCCAACGGATCTTCGCCAGAAGTGGCACAGCCAGCCAAAATCAGGCCAGCCAAAAGCACAAAAACTAACCGCATCATTATTTTTCTCCCGCAGGCCTCTGGCCTCGGTTTACTTCAGGCCTTGGCCGGAAAACATCAACACTTTGTCACCGGCGTACTGCACGCTGATAAAGCTTTTCTGGTCGCCCCAGGTGCAGCTGGACATGCCGAGCGCGCCTGAACAATCGGTCGGTTTCCCCAGTAACGTTTCGACTTCGGACTTGGGCATGCCAGCCGACAGCTTCGAGTAGTTTTCCTGGTTGACCTTGCTGCATGCAGTCAATACGACACACACAAACAACAAGGCGATAGATCGCAGCGACATGGTGTAACTCCTGGAACGGAAGGGGGCTGGCAGGTGCCAACCAGAAGCTTAGAAGAGAAAACCCCTATCTGGTTCCCCGACGACCCCAGTATTTATTGGGCCTCGACAAGTGTTTCACCGGTGAAACACCCGGTTTGTGACCGGGTCGTGCATTTCGTCGCAATGAATCGCTGACGATTGATGAGATGGGCGCCTGCGCCGATAAAAGAAACAGCGCAATCGACTGCCTTATGGCAAATTGACACCCCACCCTGACCCGTCCCTCCGCGGTAGTGTTATTAATGACCAGAAACATGAAATTCAGCCATAAAATACTGTTGGCTGCCGCCCTCGTGGTGGCCGTTGCATTCGCCTGTTTCATCCTGTTCAACGACTATCGTCAACGCCAGAGCCTGCACGCCAGCACCGAGACCTCCATGCAGGAACTCGGCAGCCTGACCAGCCGCAACATCCAGACGTGGGTCGACGGTCGCATCCAGTTGCTGCAATCGCTGGCCCAGCAGATTGCCGTGGATGGCAGCAGTGCCGACAGTCTCAAGCGCGCCGTGGGCCTGCCGGCCTACACCGGCAATTTCCAGCTCAGCTATTTTGGTGGCACCGACGGCGTGATGTTCTCGGTACCGGCCGGCAATCGCGCCGCCGATTACGACCCGCGCGCCCGTGGCTGGTACAAGGCTGCCAACAGCGCGCAGCAAACCATCGTCACCGAACCCTACATCGCCGCCTCGTCGGGCAAGCTGGTGATTACCGTCGCCACCCCGGTGCAGCACCAGAACCAAATGATCGGCGTGGCCGGTGCGGACATCGACCTGTCCAGCGTCAGCGCCATCATCAACTCGCTGAACTTCGGCGGGCACGGCCACGCGTTCATCGTCAGTGCCGACGGCAAGATCCTGATCCACCCCGACAGCAAGCGCGTGCTCAAGACCCTGGCCGAGGCCTACCCTAACGGCGCGCCTCAAATCAGCCCGGGTGTGAAAGAAGTCGACCTCGACGGCAAGACCCAATTCATCTCCTTCACCCACGTCAACGGCGTGCCGGGAGCGGACTGGTACGTGGCGCTGGTGCTCGACAAGGACACCGCGCTGGCAATGCTCAGCGAGTTCCGTACTTCAGCACTGATCGCCATGGTCATCGCCGTGGTATTCATCATCGCCCTGCTCGGCATGTTGATCCGCGTGCTGATGCAACCGCTGCTGACCATGGGCCGTGCCATGCATGACATCGCCGAAGGCGAAGGCGACCTGACCCGGCGCCTGGTCATCCACGGCCACGACGAATTCGGCGCACTGGGGACTTCGTTCAACCGCTTTGTCGAGCGCATTCATACCTCGATCCGCGAAGTGGCCTCGGCCACCGGTCGGGTCAACGAAGTCGCCCTGCGCGTGGTCAGCGCGTCCAACTCATCGATGTTCAACTCCGACCAGCAGGCTTCGCGCACCAGCAGCGTGGCCGCGGCCATCAACCAGCTCGGTGCCGCCGCCCAGGAAATCGCCCAGAACGCCGCCCTCGCCTCGCGACACTCCAGCGATGCCCGTAACCAGGCCGAAGACGGCCAACACGTGGTGGATAAAACCATCGCGGCCATGCAGCAGTTGTCGGCCAAGATCAGCGATTCGTGCGCCAACATCGAAACCTTGAACAGCAACACGGTGAACATCGGTCAGATTCTTGAGGTGATCACCAGCATCTCCCAACAGACCAACCTGCTCGCCCTCAACGCCGCCATCGAAGCAGCCCGTGCCGGAGAAGCCGGGCGCGGCTTCGCGGTGGTGGCCGATGAAGTGCGTAACCTGGCCCACCGCACCCAGGACTCGGCGAAGCAAGTGCAGAAGATGATCGAAGCGCTGCAAGTGGGCGCCCGGGAAGCGGTACTGACCATGACCGATAGCCAGCGCCAGAGCGAAAGCAGCGTCGGCATTGCCAACCAGGCCGGCGAACGCCTGGGCAGCGTGACCCAGCGTATTGGTGAAATCGACGGCATGAACCAGTCCGTGGCGACCGCCACCGAAGAACAGACGGCCGTGGTGGAGTCGATCAACGTCGACATCACCGAGATCAACACCCTGAACCAGGAGGGTGTGGAAAACCTGCAAGCCACCTTGCGGGCCTGTGCCGACCTTGAACAGCAAGCGGTGCGGTTACAGCAGTTGGTGGGTAGTTTCCGGATCTAGTGTTTTGGCGGGCCCCATCGCGAGCAGGCTCGCGATGGGGATAGCATCCGCAACACCATTTAGAACCTTGACCCAGGCCTGCTCAAGAATTCCACTTCCTCAGCCGTGGACTCGCGCCCCAACACCGCATTGCGATGGGGAAAGCGCCCAAACCGGGCAATGATCTTCTGATGCCGTTCGGCATAGTCCAAGTTGTCTTCAAACACCGCCCGCTGCGCCTCCGGTTGTTCTCGCACCAAGTCGATAAACCGCGACACAGCCTCGTTCTGCACCGCCAGGTTTTCGCAGTGTTCGAGTACCAGATAAATGAATACACGCTGGATCGGCTTGAGTTCTCGGTCGAGCCCCGCCGCCAGGCCTCGGGCTACCAGTGCTTGAGCACGCAGGTCGCCGGAAAAGCTTTTGGGGGTGTCGCGAAAGATCATCCGCGCAAGTTGATCCAGTAGCAGCACCAGGGCCAGCCAACCTTCCGGGCGTTGCGCCCAATCGGTCAATCCGCCGGCCAGTGCCTGCTCGACCCATTCGCCGAAGCGCTCTTGCGCCTGGCGATCATGGCCTTTGCCAAACCACAGCGCGCCCTTGTCAGCGGCTATTTCGTCCGGCGTTTGGGTTGAACCAAACCACCAATCGAGCAAAGGCTGCCAAGGCTCGGCCATGATTCACTCCTTGTGGTAAGCCGTGGCGCGCGCCACTTCTTCTTTCGAACCGAGGAACACGGCCACACGCTGGTGCAGGCCTTCGGGCTTGATATCGAGAATACGCTGGTGGCCGTCGGTGGAAGCGCCACCGGCCTGTTCCACCAGGAACGACATCGGGTTGGCTTCGTACATCAGCCGCAGTTTGCCCGGCTTGGACGGCTCACGGTTGTCGCGCGGGTACATGAACAGACCGCCACGGGTCAGGATCCGGTGCACATCGGCAACCATCGCAGCAACCCAGCGCATGTTGTAGTTCTTCTTCAGCGGACCTTCTTCGCCCGCCAGCAATTCTTCGACGTAGCGTTTTACCGGGGCTTCCCAGTGACGCTGGTTGGACATGTTGATGGCGAATTCCTGGGTGGTTTCAGGAATGGTGATGTCTTCGTGGGTCAGTACGAAGCTGCCCATCTCGCGGTCCAGGGTGAAACCCTTGACGCCGTCGCCCAGGGTCAGCACCAGCATGGTCTGAGGGCCGTAGATGGCGTAACCGGCGGCGACCTGCTCGGTGCCTGGCTGCAGGAAGGCCTTTTCATTCAAGGCTTCGTTCTGGCTCAGGTACTCGTTCGGGCAACGCAGTACCGAGAAGATGGTGCCGACCGGTGCGTTGATGTCGATGTTCGACGAACCGTCCAGTGGGTCGAACACCAGCAGGTAGGCGCCCTTGGGGTATTTGCCCGGGATCTGGTAGGCATTGTCCATTTCCTCGGACGCCATGCCGGCCAGGTGGCCGCCCCATTCGTTGGCTTCGAGCAGGATTTCGTTGGACAGCACGTCGAGCTTCTTCTGCACTTCGCCCTGCACGTTCTCGGTGCCCATGCTGCCCAGGACGCCACCCAGCGCGCCTTTGGAGACGGCGTGGCTGATCTCCTTGCACGCACGCGCCACCACTTCGATCAAAAAGCGCAGATCGGCAGGGGTGTTGTTGCTGCGGGTCTGCTCAATCAAATAGCGACTCAAGGTAACGCGGGACATGGACGGCTCCGAAGAATAGGGGGCGGAAAAACCAGCGCAGTTTAGCGCGAGTCGGGACTTAATTCCTCCTATGAGACGGGGAATGGTGGATTGAGTTCATATCCGGGCCTGCCAACCTGCGTTCCTACGGGGATTTGACCGGTGGCTTGCGCAACAGGCTGAACGCCATCGCCGCGAGGAACAGCACGCTGAGCAGCAGCACCGCCCACAAGCCGATTTTCTTCCAGCGGATATCGACCGTTGCAGGCGCGGTTGCCGGGACCACGGTCGGCGTCGACGTGGCCGTGTCGTTCACGGTCGCCGTACCCAGCGTCGCCAGGCGCGACGGTTTGTAATCAGGCACCAGCGTGGTCAAGGGCAAGCTGGCCGTTTTCACTGTCGCGCTGCCCAGGGCCAGGCTGTAGGGCCCTTCGCCGCGCGCCAGGAACACCACCTGGGTCGGGCGCACGGCAAAGCGCAGGGCCGGGGCTTCGCTACCCAAGCCGCCGCCACGCTCGTCCACGGTCAATTTCAATTGCTGCACGGTCTGGCCGGACAGTTGCAATTGATTTTGCAGCACATCCTGGCCGTTCTGGGTCAGGCGATAGAGCAAGCCACTGCCCAGCGGTTGCCACGGATGGCTGCTTTCACGGCGACCGGCCAAGGTCACCGGCGCCAGGCTGTTGGCCTCGCTCAGCTCGACCTGCACCTGCTCGATGTTCAGCCCCATGGGCAACTGCCAGGTGTATTCACCGGCCTTCGCGGTGCTGCCGGCCAATGGCTGCGACCAGGCCAGCGGCAACGGCAGGCTTTCGCGGCTGGCGCTTTGCAACTGGGCCGAAGTCAGGATCGGCGCGGAGGACGGCGAATCCCACAACAACCGCAGATAGCGCGCCGCTTGCCCTGGCAAGGTCACTTCATGCTGCTCGACCCGCTCATCGGCAAAGGTCAAGCGCGCCACCTGGCCTTCCCCCCATGACTGCCAGTGCTGCAAATCATCACTGGCTTCGATGGTGAACCGTTGGAAACCGTCGCGTTCACTGGTCCAGTCGAGGACCAACCGCTGCAACGGCGCCTTGATCGCACTGGCATCCAATAACCAGCCACGCAACGCCTCCTCCCCCGCTTCGAGCCGACTGGAGGGTTGGACTTCCACCAAGGTACCGTTGGCGCTCGATTGCACGCGCACACTGGGCGCGCGTTCGTTGTCATCGGCGGCGTTGTACAGCGGGAACCACTTCACGTCGGTGAGGGTGCGATTTTCCCGGCTCTGGGCCGACTCACGCACCAAGGCGTAGGCCTGGGCCTGACCGGCCGCGTTGAAGACCCGCAGGTCGCTCAGGTCGGTCTGCCGCGCTTGCAGCTGAACGTTCAGTGGCAATGTTAGGCGATACCACGGCCCTTCGCCGCTCAAGGCCAATGGCACCTGATGGGCGAAATCCGCCGCTTGCTCCTGGGCCACGGCCGACAATGCCGCCCATAACCCCACCACGCCCAGCCCGATCCGACTCAACTTGCGACTCAAGATGACACTCCCTCACTGACAGGCATAGGCGGCTCATCCTGCGCGACCGTCTCCGGGCGCTTGGGTGGCAGCGGCGCGAAGTAGCCCACCACCAATAGCAATACACCCACGCCGATAAACGACACGATCCGCGCCAGACCGCCACGGTTACTCAATTCGACAAAGAACAGCTTGGCCACGACCACCGCGATCAACGCCGCGCCGATCAACCATACTTCACGGCGGTGGCGCAGATGCCCCCCGATCATCAGGCCCAGGGCAATCAGGGTCCAGACAATGGACAACCCGGCTTGCACGAACATCGACTCAAGCAACGCATCCAACTCGTATGGCACCCCCATCCACTGGTGAGCACTGCGCATCACCAGGGCAGTGAAGAACGCGAACAGCGACACACCGGCGATCAACTGGGTGATGTGCCCGACGCGATTGCAACGGTTCGTCGATTGCGCCACGGCGCTGCGGGCCCACACATAGATACCGAACAAGGCAAACAGCAGGCCAAGCTCCAAGGGATTGAGCAACGGCACATAAGGCAGTGGCGCTGAGTTGCCATCGCTGAAGGTGTTGGTCAGCCAGAACCAACCGAGCATCGACAGCGCCATCGGCGCCGCCGCGTAGACACGGTATTCGCGCGGTTGGGCCGACACCGGCCACGGCCAGGTACGCGGCGAGGCCATCAGCACCAGGTAAAGGCCTGGCAGGATCGCCCAGGCCAGCCAGCGCCAGGCGTTGTATTGCTCAGACAGCAACAGCAGGCCGTAACGCAACTCCAGCATCAACACCGCCATCAGCAACCAACAGCCGAGCACATGGGCCGTACTGCGCGCCGGGGCGGGCAGCATCGGCGCCAGGCGCTTGAGAGAGAGGAAATGCACGGCAAATACCGCCAGCCAGGCCAGCCAGCCAAAATCCGCCGCCGGGTGATAGTGGCTGTGCCAAGCCGCAACGAGCACGCAGCCCGCCGCCGGAATCAGCAAGGTGCACAGCAGCCCCAGCGCCGGCCATTTCAAACGCTGCGCCAAGACCGTCCACACTGCCACGCTGGTCGCCGCGACCAGCAGTAGCCAGCTGCCTTGCAGGTTCGCCGGGGCAAAGCGCAACACTTCGCTGACCCACGCCAACGCCCACCACCCGGCCCCCCAGATCAGCAGGAGTTCGGACAGGCGCTGCAAGCTCAAGACCTTGAGTTCCTGCGCCGCGTGCGCCCGTTGCAGGCGCCATGCGCCCACCAGCGCTGCCAGCCCCAGCACCAGCGGCGTCCAGAAGCCACTGTGGGCCAGCGGTCGGAGATCCTCGGCATTGAGCGGCCCCAACAACGCCGGCCCCGCCGTCAGGAACGCCGCACCGCCCAGTAATTGCAGCAGCAGGCCGAAGACAAAGCTCACACGTTGTTTCAGGTACAGGCTCAGCCAGATGATCAACAGGCCGCTGGCCGCCCACACACCGCTCGCCGTTTGCCACGGCAGGACGAACAGCACCGCAAGATTGATCAGCACCAGCCCCGCCAGTAACACCACCGACAAGCCGCGCAGCAACCGGACATCGTTGCGCACCATGTTGTCACGGGCCGCCAGCAACATGCCGCCAATCAACGCCAGGCCGATCAGCGAGGCGCTGAGCAAACCACTCCAGCCCGCGCTGAACACCGCCGTCGAATCCACTTCGGCGCCTTGCAAACGCAGCAGGAACAGCGCACCGCCAAGCAGTTGCACCCCAAATGCAGTGAACAGAAAGCTGCGCGACTGCAGGCGCAGGCCAACAAACAGCGTCGCCAATCCAGCCAGGGCCCAGGCAATGGCGGTGCCGTGGGTGAAGAAGAACAGCGGTGCCAGTAGATAGAGGAAACTCAACCCCAGCACAGCCAGCACCGGCAAGCCTTGGCGCTCCCAATGGGCGCTGTGTTCAGGCTCAGCCTTGTGCAGTTGGTAGAAGGTGAACAGCAAGGCGCCGCCGAGCATCAACGCGCCCAGCGCTGAACCATCGAGCAGGCTGGCGTCGCCGATACGCAATTCGCTGACAAACGCCAGTGCCGAGCCCAATTGCAGCAACAAGGCAAAGGCCCGGGCGAATGGGCGCTGCTGGCGCAGGCCCAGCCAGAAGATCCCCGCGCCTTCCATGGCCCACGCCGCGGCGGTCCAACGGGCATCGAGCCCCAGAGGGATCGCCAGGCTGGCAAAAATCACCCCCAGGGCAAGGCAGGTTTCCGCCAGCAGCAGGGCGCGACCGCCCATCAATACCCGCGCCAGGCCCATGTAGATCATGCCCAGGGCCAGGGCGCTGAACGCAGCGGCGAACTCAACATGCTGCACCAACGCGAACTGCAAGCCGAAGCCCACCAGCGGCGGGCCGAACAGCATGGTGCCGTCCACGTAATCGCCCTTGCGCGCCGACCAGTGCAACAGCGCGTCGCGGCTGGCGTCTTGGGGAGCATCGCTCATCTCCAGCAATTTACGCCGCGTGAACAGCAAGCCAATCGCCAGGTAGATGAGGAAGAACAGGATCAGGAACGGCTCGGTGCTCCAGAGCAGTTCTGGCGTGTAGGAACGCAGGCCCCAGGCGAAACCGATGCCGAAGGTGCCGACAAAGCCGATCAGGTTGAGCAGGCGCCAGGCCTTGAACCAGGCAATCGCGAGAATGCCGGCGTTGAGCAGGATGAAATAGCTGAACAGGGCGACGTGATTGCCACTGCCGGTGGAGGTCAGGATCGGCGCGGCAAACCCACCCAGCGCCGCAGCCGCAGCCAGGCCCAGGGCGTTTTGGGTAATCGCCAGGATTGCCGAGAACACGGTCACCGCGACCAGCAAGCCCAGGGCCGCTTTGGAGTCGAGCAATGGATGCAGGCGCATGGCCGCGAACACCGTCAGGTACAGCACGGCGATCCCGGTGCCCTGGAGCATCAACGCATAACTGCTGTTGCGTTGGCGCAACCACCAGCCCAGGCCCAACAGGCCCAACGCGCTGGCCGCGACACCGGCGTAACGCAACTCGATCGGCACCACCATGCCTTCGGTGGCGTAGCGCAGCAAAAACGCCAGGCCAAGGAACAACAGCACCACGCCGACCCGCAGCACCGTGTTGCCGCCGAACAGCCAGTTGCGCGCGCCAATTACGGCGCGGTCGAACAGATTCGGGCCACGGGAAGTTGCTGGTTTCGAAACCATCGAATCCAGGGGCAGCGGCGCGAAGTCGCGCTCGGCACGGCGACTGGATGTGGTTGGCGCGGGTTTCCAAACGTCATCAGGCAACGGTTGGCTGGCCTGGGTGGCCATCGGGGGAACGGGTTCGAGGTCTGGCGGCAATTCCCAGACGAGCTCTGGCTCCGTAGGCGTCTCGGGCTTCTGGGCCTGGGGCACGACAACCTCGGGCGCTGGCGCCGGATCACTCGATTCGGCGACCTTACCGCGCTCGAGAACCGCTAGACGGGCTTCCAACGTGAGCAGGCTCTGCTGAGTTTCTTGCAACAACATCTGCTGCTTGGCCGCCTGGGTAGCCAGGCGCCCCAATCGAAACGACTGGGCGATGCCAAGCCCCACCAACGCGCCTATCAGCGCATCGGCGAACGACTCGTCCACCACCCAGCCGAGTGCCAGGCCCAACAGCATCAAGATCCATTGCATGGTCGATATCCCTAAGCGGCCCATTGCGGGCGTAACCGGGGTGATGCGGTGCCTGACTCAGTCTAGTGGAACAGCACAAACCTTGTGGGAGCGGGCTTGCTCGCGAAGGCGGCGTGTCAGGCGACATCATTTCTGCCTGATACTCCGCTTTCGCGAGCAAGCCCGCTCCCACATTGGATTGTCAGCGCTGCCAACAACTGAGCCCGGCCACACCCCAGCCCGGCGAAACTGGCGCCTAGTATATCGACGAAGCCCAACCGCCGTTGGGCTTCGCTCACACTTCTTACAGTGAATGCTACTCCAGGGCTTTCCAGATGTCGGTGGCGTATTCGCGGATGGTCCGGTCCGAAGAAAACCAGCCCATGCGCGCGGTGTTGAGCACCGCCGAACGCCACCATTGTGTGGAGTCGTGCCAACATTCATCGACCCTGACCTGGGCCTCCCAGTAGGCGTCAAAATCGGCGCAGACCAGGAAGCGGTCGTAATCGACCAACGAGTCCACCAGCCCGACGTAGCGCATCGGATCATCTGGAGAGAACACCCCACCACGAATCGCCTGCAACACATCGCCGAGCCGATGGGAGGCGGCGATATCCGGCGCGGCGCTGAATTCACCGTTTTGCTTGCGGGCTTCCACCTGTTCAGCGGTCAGGCCGAAGATGAACATGTGTTCACCGCCGACGCGCTCATGCATCTCCACGTTGGCGCCGTCCATGGTGCCGATGGTCAACGCACCATTGAGGCCGAACTTCATGTTGCTGGTGCCCGACGCTTCGAAACCCGCCGTGGATATCTGCTCCGACAGGTCCGCCGCCGGAATGATGCTTTCGGCCAGACTGACGTTGTAGTTGGGCAGGAACACCACTTTGAGCAAGCCGCGCACGGTCGGGTCGTTATTCACCACCCGGGCGATGTCGTTGGTCAGCTTGATGATGAGCTTGGCCTGGTGATAACTGGCGGCGGCCTTGCCGGCGAAAATCTTCACCCGCGGCACCCAGTCTACTTCCGGTTCGGCGCGAATCGCCTGGTACAGCGCCACGGTGTGCATCAAGTTGAGCAACTGGCGCTTGTACTCGTGGATCCGCTTGACCTGCACGTCGAACATCGCCGCCGGGTTCACGGCAATGCCCAGCCGCTCGTGAATCAGGTACGCCAGGGCTTTTTTGCTATGCAGGCGCTGCTCGGCGAACTGCTTGCGGAACGCTGGCTTGTCGGCAAACGGCTCCAGTTCGATCAAGCGTTCCTCGGGGTTGTCGAGCACGCTCGGGCCGAGGGCATCGACCATCATCGAGGTCAATTCGGCGTTGGCCTGGAACAACCAGCGGCGGAAGGTGATGCCATTGGTCTTGTTGTTGATCCGGTGCGGATAGAGCTTGTGCAACTCGGAAAACACCGTGCTGCGCATCAACTGGGTATGCAACCCGGACACGCCGTTGACGCTGTGTGAACCGAGGAACGCCAGGTTGCCCATGCGCACTCGGCGACCATTGTCCTCTTCGATCAGCGAAACCGAGCGCAGCACATCGAAATCGTGCACGCCCTTGGCCCGCAGTGAATCGATGTGCCGGGCGTTGATCAGGTAAATGATCTGCATGTGCCGGGGCAACATGCGCTCCATCAGCCCCACCGGCCAGGTTTCCAGGGCTTCGGGCAGCAGCGTGTGGTTGGTGTAGGACAGCGTGTCCTGGGTGATCTGCCAGGCCGCGTCCCAAGCCACGTCGTAGACATCCACCAGCTGACGCATCAACTCGGCCACGGCAATGGACGGGTGAGTGTCGTTGAGCTGGATCGCGGCGTGGTCGCCCAGGGTCAGTACCGAGGTGTGCATGTTGCGATGACGGCGCAGCAGGTCTTGCAGCGAGGCAGCCACGAAGAAGTATTCCTGGCGCAGACGCAGTTCCTGGCCAGCCTCGGTGCTGTCGGCCGGGTACAGCACACGGGAAATACTTTCGGCCCGGGCCACTTCGGCTACCGCACCCAAGTGGTCGCCGGCGTTGAAGCGTTCCAGGTGCAGCTCTTCCATGGCCCGGGCACGCCACAGGCGCAGGGTGTTGACGCTGGCACCGCGCCAGCCCACCACCGGCGTGTCATAGGCAATGGCCCGCACGGTTTCCGCCGGGGACCAGACCTGCCGGGTTTTACCCGCCTCATCGGTCACGGTCTCGACGCTGCCGCCAAAGCCGATCGGGTAGGCCACCTCCGGCCGCTCGAACTCCCAGGGGTTGCCGAAATCCAGCCAGTGTTCGGTCTGCTCCTGCTGCCAGCCGTCAACGATAGCCTGGCGGAACAGGCCGTGTTCATAACGGATGCCGTAACCATGGCCGGCAATGCCCAGGGTCGACATGCTTTCCATGAAACACGCAGCCAAGCGGCCAAGACCGCCGTTGCCCAGTGCCGCATCGGGCTCAAGCAGGCGGATACGCTCCAGGTCCACGCCCAGTTCGGTCAGAGCCTCACGTGCCGTGTCCAACAGGCCGAGGTTGCTCAGGCTGTCGTAGAGCAAGCGACCGATGAGAAATTCCAGGGAGAGGTAATAGACGCGCTTCTGGCCCTTGCGGTAGATCTGTCGCGTGTGGTCCATCCAATGTTCGACCATGTGGTCGCGAGCGGCGAGGGCGATGGCTTCGAACCAGTCGTGATCAAACGCATGATCCGGGTCCTTTCCGACGGCATAAGTGAGCTTGGTCAACACGGCATCGCGAAATGCAGCAACTTCGGCTTCGCGAACAAGTGGTTCTTGAGTCATTGATAAGACCTCGAACGAGCATGGAATTGTCTGAGCCTATGCAGTCTGACAGACGGTACAGGCGCTTGGTTCGGTGGATTTCCCCAGATGTCGGGGAATCGCCGCCAGGGAGTTGCCGGATGGTCGAATGAATGCAGGGGGCGTGCCGATCCGGGCGGGTTTGGCTGGGATGAAAAAAAACTGGCGGATGGTCGTTCAAAATTTCACCAGTCCCGGTATGATCGCGCGCCCTGATGCATGCTGGTAAACCGTGATGATGAAGCCCAACCTGATCGCCGCCGCGGAGATCGACCGACTCGATACCTGGGCCAAGTACTCCGCCCCGATGTGCGGTTCCTGCGTGTCGAGCTGCTGCACACTGCCGGTAGAGGTCAAGATCAAGGACCTGATCCGGATCGGCATCGTCGATGAGTTCGAACTGGGCGACCCGCCGAAGAACATCGCCAAGCGCCTGCAAAAGGAAGGGATCGTCGAGCGCTATAACCAGAAGTCGGAGATCTTCACGCTCCAGCGCATGAGCAACAATGACTGCCTTTATCTGGACCGCAAGAGCCGCTTGTGCACCATTTACGAGAAACGCCCGGACACCTGCCGCAACCATCCACGGGTTGGGCCACGGCCGGGCTATTGCGCCTACAAGCCCAAGGAAGTGGAGCGCGAGCGCAATCCGCGGACGTTGGACAAATTCTGATCGACTGCTGATTTTTTAGCGTCTGATCTATCGTCGCGAAGAGGCCTTAATAGACGCTACATAAACCCAGGCATAAAAAAACGCCCCCGATCTCGCGACCGGGGGCGTTTTTTTAACGGCTAACTAAGTCGAAACTCAGTTGCCGCTTTTCTTGGCAGCACGAGTACGCTCGCTTTCGCCAAGGATTTTCTTACGCAGGCGAATCGACTTAGGCGTCACTTCACACAGTTCGTCTTCCTGCACGAACTCCAGCGCTTGCTCCAGGGTGAACTTGACCGGCGGAACCAGGGCGATGGTTTCGTCTTTGCCCGAAGCACGCATGTTGTCGAGCTTCTTGCCTTTGGTCGGGTTCACGCCCAGGTCGTTGTCGCGGCTGTTCAGGCCGACGATTTGACCTTCGTAGATATCCTGGCCGTGCTCGACGAACAGCTTGCCGCGCGCTTGCAGGGTTTCCAGCGAGTAGGTCAGTGCCTTGCCGGTCGCAACCGATACCAGAACACCGTTCTGACGGCCGGACATGTCGCCGGACTTCATCACGTCGTAGCGATCGAAGATCGAAGTCAGGATGCCGCCACCGGAGGTCAGGGTCAGGAACTCGTTACGGAAACCGATCAGGCCACGAGCCGGGATGTTGTACTCAAGGCGCACACGGCCCTTGCCATCCGGAACCATGTTGGTCAGGTCGCCTTTACGCAGGCCCATTTGCTCCATGATCGCGCCCTGGGATTCTTCCGGCAGGTCGATGGTCACGTTTTCGTACGGTTCGTGCTTGACGCCATCAACCATGCGGATGATCACTTCAGGACGGCCAACGCCCATTTCGAAGCCTTCGCGACGCATGGTTTCGATCAGTACCGACAGGTGCAGCTCACCACGGCCGGAGACCTTGAACTTGTCGGCCGAGTCGCCTTCTTCAACGCGCAGGGCAACGTTGTAGAGCAGCTCTTTGTCCAGGCGTTCTTTGATGTTACGGCTGGTCACGAACTTGCCTTCTTTACCGCAGAATGGCGAGTCGTTGACCTGGAAGGTCATGGAAACGGTTGGCTCGTCGACGGTCAACGCCTTCATCGCTTCGACGTTCAGTGGGTCGCACAGGGTGTCGGAGATGAACAGTTGCTCGAAGCCGCTGATGCAGACGATGTCGCCGGCCGCTGCTTCTTCAACGTCGATGCGGTGCAGGCCGTGGTGCCCCATCAGCTTGAGGATACGACCGTTGCGCTTCTTGCCGTCGGCGTCGATGGCAACCACTGGAGTGTTCGGCTTGACGCGACCACGAGCGATACGGCCAACGCCGATAACACCCAGGAAGCTGTTGTAGTCCAGTGCCGATATCTGCATCTGGAACGGACCGTCACGGTCGACTTTCGGCGCCGGTACGTCGTCGACGATCGACTGGTACAGCGGGGTCATGTCTTCAGCCATGTTGGTGTGGTCCAGACCGGCAATACCGTTCAGGGCCGAGGCGTAGACGACTTTGAAGTCCAGCTGTTCTTCGGTGGCACCCAGGTTGTCGAACAGGTCGAAGATCTGGTCCAGGACCCAGTCCGGACGCGCGCCCGGACGGTCAACCTTGTTGATCACCACGATCGGACGCAGGCCGGCTTCGAAAGCCTTCTTGGTCACGAAACGGGTTTGCGGCATAGGGCCGTCCTGGGCATCGACCAGCAGCAGCACGGAGTCGACCATCGACATCACGCGCTCTACCTCACCACCAAAGTCGGCGTGGCCCGGGGTGTCCACGATGTTGATGTGGTAGCCATTCCAGTTGATGGCGGTGTTTTTCGCCAGGATGGTAATACCGCGCTCTTTTTCCTGGTCGTTGGAGTCCATCACGCGCTCGTCGTTGAGCTCGTTGCGCTCCAGAGTGCCGGATTGACGCAGGAGTTTGTCTACCAGGGTGGTCTTACCATGGTCAACGTGAGCAATGATGGCGATGTTGCGTAGATTTTCGATCACTTGTGTATCTCGATCAGAGGATTCGGTGTGCTGACAGGTCGTGGCAGCGATTTACGTTGAGTCCGACAAAGCCGTTACAGCTTGTCGGCGGCGTCGGGGGGCCGGTGACGCAGGCCACAGGCAAACAGCCCCGGGCACTTAGCTCGGTCGATAAACGCGCACATTGGCATGCCCCTCACTGAGCAAATGGTGGGCATGCAGGCGACTCATCACGCCTTTGTCGCAATACAGCAGGTACTGGCGAGTAGGGTCCAGTTCCTTGAAACGCGCGTTCACGGCATAGAACGGCATCGTTTTTACCTCGATGCCGGCGATACTCAGCGGGTCGTCCTCAGCGTCGTCCGGGTGACGGATGTCGATGATGATCTGACCGGCCAGTGCTTCGCCGACTTCTTCAATTTGTACGTCCTGGCCCAATTCATCGATCACCCGATCGATCGGCACCAGCCTGGCGTTTTCGAGCGCTCGTTCGAGCACTGCCATGTCGAATTCTTTCTCTTCGTGCTCCACCCGCCCGCGCTTGGCCGCCGTCTTCGGATTGACCGAGATGACGCCGCAGTACTCCGGCATGTGCCGGGCAAACTCGGCGGTGCCGATTTCATTGGCCTGGTCGATGATGTCCTGCTTGTGGCTGGCAATCAGCGGCCGCAAGACCAGCTTCTCGGTCACACAGTCGATCACCGACAGGTTCGGCAGCGTCTGGCTCGACACCTGGGAGATCGCCTCGCCGGTCACCAGCGCATCGATTTGCAGACGATCGGCAATTCGTGAAGCGGCGCGCAACATCATACGCTTCAAAATGACGCCCATATGACTGTTATCGACTTTGCCGAGAATCTCGCCCAGGACTTCTTCGAACGGCACACTCACAAATAACACGCGTTGGGAGCTGCCGTACTTCTTCCAGATGAAGTGCGCCACTTCCATCACGCCCAACTCATGGGCGCGCCCGCCGAGGTTGAAGAAGCAGAAATGGCTCATCAACCCGCGACGCATGATCTGGTAGGCGGCTACCGTGGAGTCGAAACCGCCGGACATCAGCACCAGGGTCTGCTCCAGCGAGCCCAGCGGATAACCGCCGATGCTGTTGTGCTGGCTGTGGATCACGAACAGCCGCTGGTCGCGAATTTCGATGCGCACTTCGATCTGCGGGTCTTTCAATGAAATGCCGGCGGCGCCGCACTGCCGGCGCAATTGGCTGCCGACGTACTTTTCCACGTCCATCGAACTGAACGGGTGCTTGCCGGCACGCTTGCAACGCACCGAAAAGATCTTGCCGGCCAGGGCATCACCATAATGAAACATGCACTTGGCGAGGATGTCGTCGAAATCCCCCAGCGGGTATTCATCGACTTGCAGGAAATGCGCGATGCCCGGCATGCAGCTCAGGCGCTCGGTCATTTCCTTCAGGACCTTGGGTTCGCTGACACGGGTTTCCAGCTCGAGGTTGTCCCACACGCCATTCACCACCACGGCCGGGTCCAGGTCTCGGAGCACGGCACGGATGTTCTTGGCCAACTGGCGGATGAAACGCATCCGTACCGGGCGGCTCTTGATGGTGATCTCGGGGAAGACTTTTACGATTAGTTTCATGAAAACAGCGCGCGAACGGCCAGCCGAAAAAGGGGGGCGCGGATTATAGCGGAAATTGCTCAAGGTTTAACCAGTTTATGTGCAGATGGTTTTGCACGCACCAAAACAGGTCATTATCGATTGACGGCGCCACATTGCGGTGCGTTATTGTCTGACAATCTTTGGTTTACGCCTATAAAAGCGTGGATTTGGTGCAGAAAACCCATGCTGGGGCACTGGCATGCAATTTGCTCCCTTGTGAGGCAGGTTGCCTTGGCAGAGTATTCGCGCCGGCATCACCCATATCTAAGGGCACTCCACTACCCGCCCGAAGCCACCCGGAGGACATATGTCGAAGTCGGTTCAACTCATCAAAGATCATGACGTCAAGTGGATTGATCTGCGCTTCACTGACACCAAAGGTACTCAACATCACGTGACCATGCCGGCCCGTGATGCGTTGGACGACGAATTCTTTGAAATCGGGAAAATGTTCGACGGTTCCTCCATCTCCGGCTGGAAAGGCATCGAAGCCTCCGACATGATCCTGATGCCAGACGACGAAACTGCCGTCCTGGACCCGTTCACCGAAGAGCCGACCCTGATCCTGGTCTGCGACATCATCGAACCTTCGACCATGCAAGGCTATGACCGCGACCCACGCGCCATCGCCCACCGCGCCGAGGAATACCTGAAGTCCACCGGTATCGGCGATACCGCTTTCTTCGGTCCTGAGCCTGAGTTCTTCATCTTCGACTCGGTCAAATTCAAGTCCGACATCTCCGGCTCCATGTTCAAGATCTTCTCCGAACAGGGTTCGTGGATGTCCGACCAGGACGTGGAAGGCGGCAACAAAGGCCACCGCCCAGGTATCAAGGGCGGCTACTTCCCGGTTCCACCGTTCGATTTCGACCACGAAATCCGTACCTCCATGTGCAACGCACTGGAAGAAATGGGCCAGACCGTCGAAGTTCACCACCACGAAGTGGCAACTGCCGGCCAGAACGAAATCGGCGTGAAGTTCAACACGCTGGTCAAGAAGGCTGACGAAGTCCAGACCCTGAAGTACTGCGTACACAACGTTGCCGATGCCTTCGGTCGCACCGCGACCTTCATGCCGAAGCCGCTGTACGGCGACAACGGTTCGGGCATGCACGTTCACATGTCGATCTCCAAAGACGGCAAGAACACCTTCGCTGGCGAAGGCTATGCCGGCCTGTCGGACACCGCCCTGTACTTCATCGGCGGTATCATCAAGCACGGTAAGGCCCTGAACGGCTTCACCAACCCGTCGACCAACTCCTACAAGCGTCTGGTACCTGGCTTCGAAGCGCCGGTCATGCTGGCCTACTCGGCTCGCAACCGTTCCGCCTCGATCCGTATTCCTTACGTGAACAGCCCTAAAGCCCGCCGTATCGAAGCGCGCTTCCCGGATCCGGCTGCCAACCCGTACCTGGCCTTCGCTGCACTGATGATGGCCGGTCTGGACGGTATCCAGAACAAGATCCACCCTGGCGATGCTGCCGACAAAAACCTGTATGACCTGCCGCCTGAAGAGGCCAAGGAAATCCCACAGGTGTGTGGCAGCCTCAAAGAAGCCCTGGAAGAGCTGGACAAGGGCCGTGCCTTCCTGACCAAGGGCGGCGTATTCAGCGATGACTTCATCGACGCTTACATCGCACTGAAAAGCGAAGAAGAAATCAAGGTTCGCACCTTCGTACACCCACTGGAATACGAGCTGTACTACAGCTGCTGATCCAGTAAACGCCGCCACGCACGGCGTGAAGTAAAAAAAGGCCTCCTTCGGGAGGCCTTTTTTATGGGCGCAGGTTACGTGCATGATGCCTCGCTGCTCCCCCAATAGAAGACGAGACTGACCATGACTTTGCGCTTCAAACGCTGCCTTGCCCTGTCTGCCGCGCTGCTGGCCTCCACCGCCGAAGCCGCCCCTACCCCCGCCCCCGAGGCCCTTACCCCGTTGCTCAATGCCATTGGCGAACGCCTGGCCCTCGCCGATCAGGTGGCGCTGAGCAAATGGGACAGCCATAAGCCGGTAGAAGACCGCCAGCGCGAGCGCGAAGTCACTACCGCCGCCGTCGCCCAGGCGCCGGCCTACAAACTGAGTGGCGAAACCGTGGAAGCGTTTTTCGCCGCCCAGATAGAAGCCAACAAAATGGTGCAGTACATCAACTTGTCCGACTGGGCCTTGGCAGGTAAGGCCCCGAGCCTCCCACGCCCGGACCTGGTGGGACAAATCCGCCCACAACTCGACCGACTGCAAAAACGCCTGCTGCAACAACTGGCCGACTTCGCCCCCTACCGCACCGACCCGCAGTGCCCACAATGGCTGGCCCGAGCCACCCACCACAACAAGCAACACCCGGTGCACCGCCTCGCCCTGATCCGAGCGACCGGAGAGCTGTGCACCTCCACAAAATCCTAGAACAACACCCCTTCACCTGTGGGAGCGAGCCTGCTCGCGATGAGGCCTGTACATTCAACATCTCAGCGTCTGACACAACACTTTCGCGAGCAGGCTCGCTCCCACAGGGGTTCTGCATCGGGCACAAGATTTGTGTTCACAGCAGATCCCTGCGGGAGCAACAACTTGGGCCAACCCTGCGCCCTGGCCTATGCTGCACCCATCACTTTTCGTTTTCGGTCGATTTTCCATGGGTCGCGGCTTTTCAATCATCCTGTTGTTGCTGCTGGCACTGCCCGCCGCCGCGCAGATCTACAAGTACACCGACGCCGACGGCAACACCGCCTATAGCAACCAACCGCCCCAAGGCGTACCGGCCCAGACGGTGGAGTTGCCGCCGCTCAACAGTATCGAACGTCCATCCCCGGCCAGCCCGGACACACCGCCAGCCCCCGTCAACGGCGACGCGCCGCGCAATGCCTACGAGGTGCTGGAACTGACGGACATCCCCACCGAAGAAGCCCTGCGCGCCAACAACGGCATCTTCACCGTTGGGGTGCGGGCGCAACCGCGCCTGCGCAGCCCTCAACTGTTCCGGCTGCTGCTGGACGGCCAACCCTACGGCCAGCCGACCAACGTGCCGCGCCTGCAATTGGTAAACATCGATCGGGGCGAGCACAGTCTGGCGGTTCAAGTCATCGACGGGGACACCCTCGTGCAACAAAGCGAAACCGTCACGTTCACCGTGCAGCGGGTGCACCAGCCATGATCCGCTGGCTGCTCGCGCTTAGCCTGGCGCTGGCGGCGCTGCCTGGGGTGGCGCAGATCTACACCTACATCGATGCCCAGGGTAATCGCGTCTTCACCGATCAGCCGCGCCCCGGCAATGCGAAGAAAGTCCAACTGCCACCCGGCAACCGGATGCCGACGCCACCCCCGGGCACAACCTCGGCGTCCATGGCCGAAGACCGGCCCGAGCCCCTGTTTCATTACGAAATGCTCCGACTGTTGATACCCGAGCCGGACGCGACGATACGCAGCACCGCAGGCGAACTGATCGTCAGCGTCACCAGCGAACCCGGCCTGAAAAAAGGCCACCGCTACCGCCTGCTGCTCGACGGCCAGCCGACAGGCGCACCGGGGCCGAGTCCGGTGTTTGCCTTGAGCAACATCGATCGAGGCACCCATCACCTGGCGGTAGAAATCCTCGATGAGCAGGACCGCATCGTCGAACGCACCGCCAACCAGCCCTTGCACATGCAACGCATGTCCCTGGCGCAAAAGCGCCGCATCAAACCCTGCGCCACGGCCGATTACGGTCAACGGCCCGAGTGCCCCCTCGCCGAAAAGCCTGAAGAGGAAAAAAGCAGCATCTTGCCGTTCTTCTGATGCCGCTCAGCATGGCGCACTATATTGGTGCAAACCCTTGCACGCTACTCAGCTTCCAAACCCATTTTGGTTCGAAAGTACCCGAAAAAGCTGGCAGAACGCCACGCGACCGGGCTAAAAACACCCTTTTGAGGCTCTAAACGCTTCTTTTCGGAGCCTTGGTTTGGTTTTTGCATTTTCATTGCGACAGCGCATTAATCGCGCGCGCAATTTGGGACCGGTCCTGAGTTGCGACGCTCCAAAAGAGGTCCTGATGACCATTAGCGACGCACTACACCGCTTGCTGCTCGACAACCTCACCACCGCCACCATCCTGCTCGACGCCGAACTGCGCCTCGAGTACATGAACCCGGCGGCAGAGATGCTCCTGGCCGTCAGTGGCCAGCGCAGCCACGGGCAGTTCATCAGCGAGTTATTCACCGAATCCACCGAAGCGCTCCACTCCTTGCGCCAGGCGGTGGAACAGGCCCATCCGTTCACCAAGCGCGAAGCGATGCTCACCGCGCTGACCGGCCAGACCCTGACCGTGGACTACGCGGTTACGCCGATCCTGAACAACGGCGCCACCCTGCTGCTGCTGGAAGTCCACCCGCGTGATCGCTTGCTGCGTATCACCAAGGAAGAAGCGCAATTGTCCAAGCAGGAAACCAGCAAGATGCTGGTGCGCGGCCTGGCCCACGAGATCAAGAACCCCCTCGGCGGGATTCGTGGCGCGGCGCAGTTGCTCGCCCGCGAACTGCCGGAAGAAAGCCTCAAGGACTACACCAACGTCATCATTGAAGAAGCCGACCGCCTGCGTAACCTGGTGGACCGCATGCTCGGCTCGAACAAGCTGCCATCGCTGGCGATGTGCAACGTCCATGAAGTGCTGGAGCGGGTCAGCAGCCTGGTGGAAGCCGAAAGCCAAGGCTGCATCACGTTGGTGCGCGACTATGACCCGAGCATTCCCGATGTCTTGATCGACCGCGAGCAGATGATCCAGGCCGTGCTGAACATCGTGCGCAACGCGATGCAAGCCATCAGCAGCCAGAACGAGCTGCGCCTGGGTCGCATCAGCCTGCGTACCCGCGCCATGCGCCAATTCACCATCGGCCATGTGCGCCATCGCCTGGTGACCAAGATAGAAATCATCGACAACGGCCCAGGCATCCCTGCCGAACTGCAGGAAACCATTTTTTTCCCCATGGTCAGCGGCCGTCCGGACGGTACCGGACTGGGCCTGGCCATTACCCAGAACATCATCAGTCAGCATCAGGGCTTGATCGAGTGTGAAAGCCACCCTGGCCACACCACCTTCTCGATCTTCCTGCCACTGGAACAAGGAGCCACATCGACATGAGCCGTAGTGAAACCGTGTGGATCGTCGATGACGACCGTTCTATCCGTTGGGTCTTGGAAAAAGCCTTGCAGCAGGAAGGCATGACCACCCAAAGCTTCGACAGCGCCGATGGGGTGATGAGTCGCCTGGCGCGTCAGCAACCGGACGTCATCATCTCCGACATCCGCATGCCTGGCGCCAGCGGCCTGGACCTGCTGGCGCGGATTCGCGAACAGCATCCGCGACTGCCGGTGATCATCATGACCGCCCATTCCGACCTGGACAGCGCCGTAGCGTCCTACCAGGGCGGCGCTTTCGAATACCTGCCCAAGCCTTTCGACGTCGATGAAGCGGTGTCGCTGGTCAAGCGCGCCAATCAACATGCCCAGGAACAACAGGGCATGGAAGAGGTGCCAGCCCTGGCCCGCACCCCGGAAATCATCGGCGAAGCGCCGGCGATGCAGGAAGTGTTTCGCGCCATCGGGCGCCTGAGCCACTCCAATATCACCGTGCTGATCAACGGCGAGTCGGGCACCGGTAAAGAACTGGTGGCCCATGCCCTGCACCGCCACAGCCCACGGGCGGCATCGCCGTTCATCGCGCTGAACATGGCGGCGATTCCCAAGGACCTGATGGAGTCCGAGCTGTTCGGCCACGAGAAAGGGGCGTTCACCGGCGCGGCCAACCTGCGGCGCGGGCGCTTCGAGCAAGCCGACGGCGGCACGTTGTTCCTCGATGAAATCGGCGACATGCCGGCGGACACCCAGACCCGCTTGCTGCGCGTACTGGCCGATGGCGAGTTCTATCGGGTAGGCGGGCATACGCCGGTCAAGGTGGACGTGCGCATCATCGCCGCGACCCACCAGAACCTGGAAACCCTGGTTCACGCCGGCAAATTCCGTGAGGACTTGTTCCACCGCCTGAACGTGATCCGCATTCATATCCCGCGCCTGGCGGACCGTCGCGAAGACATCCCGACCCTGGCCAGGCACTTCCTCAGCCGCGCGGCCCAGGAACTGGCGGTCGAGCCCAAGCTGCTCAAGAGCGAAACCGAGGAATACCTCAAGAACCTGCCATGGCCGGGCAACGTGCGTCAGTTGGAAAACACCTGCCGCTGGATCACGGTGATGGCTTCAGGTCGCGAAGTGCACATCAGCGACCTGCCGCCAGAGCTGTTGAGCCTGCCACAGGATTCGGCTCCGGTGACCAACTGGGAGCAAGCCCTGCGCCAGTGGGCAGACCAGGCCCTGTCCCGTGGCCAGTCGAGTCTTTTGGACAGCGCCGTGCCGGCCTTCGAGCGAATCATGATCGAAACCGCCCTCAAGCACACCGCCGGCCGCCGCCGCGACGCCGCGGTGCTGCTGGGTTGGGGCCGTAATACCTTGACCCGCAAGATCAAGGAATTGGGGATGAAGGTAGACGGTGGGGATGATGATGACGGGGATGAGGGTTGAATAGCCTTTAGCTCTTCGCTGATCTTGAAGGCCAATCGCGAGCCTGCTCGCGATGCTTTTAAAAGCTTTGTGCACCGCATCAATGCACAGCGAACCGCAATTGCGCATACACAACGAGCCAAAACCCATCGTTCCAGTTCGAAAAAAACGCACTCACAAAAGCAAAAGCCCCGGAATACGGGGCTTCTCGCATCTTCAGCAGATTTTTTGTGACAAGCCATTCAAAACTGGCACGCCCCCTGCAATAACCCAATCACTATCCAGTTTCGGGGACCTTGGTACAGGCAGGCCGGGGATTCCCCTCTTTTATACCGGGCTCATCGAGCCCACTGTTTTGGGGGCCTTGATACAGGCAGGTCAAGGTTTCCCTTCTTTACACCAGGGCTGGACCTTCGCGGCAAGCCCTCCCGTTTTGGGGACCTTGGTACAGGCAGGCCGGGGATTCCCTCTTTTATTGCTCCTGGAGACGGACCTCCAGCCGCCAGCGGTCATCGACCTCGCTGGCGGTCCACGCTCCGCGCAACGGACGCGCCGCCACCAACGTCAGCAACAACCCCTTGTCACTCAACCGCACCCGCCAGTTCACGTCCTTGCCGTTGAGCTTTAACTGGCCGTTCTGCGGTCGACCTCCTGCTTCGAACAACAACGCGACCGAACCGTCGACGACCTCCCCGTGCAACTTGGGTTCGGTGTTGAACCAGGCCACCACACCACCGTCAGCCACCTCGACCTGCTGCAGCACGCTCGGCTCGGGCGTGGTCAAGCGTCCGATCATCAGCCCGACCATCATGCCGAAGATCGCCAACGAGCCCATCACCCGAGGCATTAGCTTCGAACGTCGGTCGGTTTGCAGCGTAGAATGCCGCTCATCTTCATCTGCGGAGCCGTGCATGTTTCACGTCATCCTTTTTCAACCGGAAATTCCGCCGAATACCGGCAATGTCATCAGGCTGTGCGCCAACAGCGGCTGCCACCTGCATTTGATCGAACCGCTGGGCTTCGACATGGACGACAAGCGCCTGCGCCGTGCCGGTCTCGACTACCACGAGTATGCCACCTTGCAGCGTCACGCCGACCTTGCCAGCTGTCTGGAAAGCCTCGGGCATCCGCGCCTGTTCGCCTTTACCACCAAGGGTTCGCGGCCATTCCATGACGCCAGCTTCGTCGCTGGCGATGCGTTCCTGTTCGGCCCGGAAAGCCGTGGCCTGCCGGCCGACGTGCTGGACGCCCTGCCCGCCGATCAGCGCCTGCGCCTACCGATGCGCGAAGGCTGCCGCAGCCTGAACCTGTCCAATACCGTGGCAGTGGCGGTTTATGAGGCGTGGCGGCAGAACGGCTTCCGGTAACAAGATTGATAATCCCAGACCAGAAACCCCTGTGGGAGCGAGCCTGCTCGCGATAGCGGTGTCTCAGTCAACTCACGACTGACAGACATAACGCTATCGCGAGCAGGCTCGCTCCCACAGGTTTTGCGTCTTGGCTTACAAGCGCGAGACCGCTTACTGAACGGTCACGTCGCCTTCTTGCTGCATGCGCTGCAGCTCTTGCGCATACAGGGCATCGAAGTTCACAGGGGCCAGCATCAGGGCCGGGAACGAACCGCGGGTGACCAGGCTGTCCAGGGTTTCGCGGGCGTAAGGGAACAGGATATTCGGGCAGAACGCGCCGAGGGTGTGGCTCATCGAAGCGGCATCCAGGTTCTTGATCAGGAAGATCCCGGCCTGTTGTACTTCGGCGATGAACGCCACTTCGTCACCGTTTTTCACGGTAACCGACAGGGTCAGCACCACTTCGTGGAAGTCATCTTCCAGGGCTTTCTGGCGAGTGTTCAGGTCCAGGCCTACGCTCGGCTCCCACTGCTGGCGAAAGATCGCCGGGCTTTTCGGGGCTTCGAAGGACAGGTCACGTACGTAAATGCGCTGCAAGGAGAATTGCGGTGCGGTTTCTTCTTCGCTGGCAGCTGTGTTCTGTTGGTCAGTCATCGCAGATCCTTCTTACTTTCAGGTTCTTTAAGTGGGGAATTCAGGCCTTGAGCAGTGCGTCGAGCTTGCCGGCGCGCTCCAGGGTGAACAGTTCATCGCAACCGCCCACGTGGGTGCTGCCGATCCATATCTGCGGCACGGACGTGCGCCCGGCCTTCTGGGTCATTTCGGCGCGCAGTTGCGGCTTGCCGTCGACCTTGATCTCTTCGAAGGCGACGCCTTTGTTCTGGAGCAGGAACTTGGCTCTGGAACAATAGGGGCAGTAATCGCTGGAATAGACAACGACGTGGGACATTTCACTTCACCAGGGGCAGATTGTCGGCTTTCCAGCTCGCAACACCGCCGGACAACTTGGCGGCGGTGAAACCGGACTTCATCAGCTCGCGGGCGTGGGTGCCGGCGTGCTGGCCTTGGGCATCTACCAGGATCAGCGTCTTGACCTTGTGCTTTTCCAGCTCGCCGATACGGGCGATCAGTTTGTCCTGGGGGATATTCACCGCCCCGACAATGTGGCCAGCGGCGTAATCCTTGCTCGGGCGGATGTCCACCACCACGCCGGCATCCTTGTTGACCAGCGCCGTCAGCTCGGCGGTGCTCAGGCTGCGGCCGCCGCCCTGCATCGTGTGGGCAAGCAGCAATGCCAGCAGCACGACGAAGATACCGACGAGAAGGTAGTGGGTAGTGGCAAATTCAATCAGGTGAGCAACCATCGAAGGAGGTTCCAGGGCGTTAAAATGTCGGCCAGTATACACAGCACACAAGGCCGGCCAAACCCCGCCCGGCGGTGACGCCGTCGGAACTTACCTTTAAACTGCCCGTCCCTTTTGCATCGTCTTCTTTATTAACCCGCCACGAGTGGATTCCATGACTACCACGCCTAAACCTTTGGTCCTGATGATTCTCGACGGCTTCGGTCACAGTGACAGCCACGAATCCAACGCCGTGTATTCGGCCAACAAGCCTGTGCTGGACCGTTTGTGGGCCACCGTGCCCAACGGCCTGATCTCCGGCAGCGGTATGGACGTCGGCCTGCCAGACGGGCAGATGGGCAACTCCGAAGTCGGCCACATGAACCTCGGCGCCGGCCGCGTGGTGTATCAGGACTTCACCCGCGTGACCAAATCGATCCGCGACGGTGAGTTCTTCGAAAACCCGACCATCTGCGCCGCCGTGGATAAAGCCGTGGCCGCCGGCAAGGCCGTGCATTTCATGGGCCTGCTGTCCGACGGTGGCGTGCACAGCCACCAGGACCACCTGATCGCCATGGCCGAACTGGCCTTCAAGCGCGGCGCCGAGCAGGTCTACCTGCACGCGTTCCTCGATGGCCGCGACACGCCACCGAAAAGTGCCACGTCGTCGATCGAACGCCTGGACGCAGCGTTCCAGGGACTCGGCAAAGGGCGCATCGCCAGTCTCATTGGCCGCTATTACGCCATGGACCGTGACAACCGTTGGGACCGCGTGTCCCAGGCCTACAACCTGATTGTTGACGGCAGCGCCGAATTCAACGCCGCCACCGCCCAGGAAGGCCTGCAAGCCGCCTACGAGCGCGGCGAAAGCGACGAATTCGTCAAGGCCACCACCATCGGTGAGCCGGTGAAGGTTGAAGACGGCGACGCCGTGGTGTTCATGAACTTCCGCGCCGACCGCGCTCGCGAACTGACCCGCGTGTTTGTCGAAGACGACTTCAAGGAGTTCGCACGCGCTCGCCAGCCGAAACTGGCCGGTTTCGTGATGCTGACCCAATACGCCGCCAGCATCCCCGCGCCATCGGCCTTCGCCGCCGGCAGCCTGGAAAACGTGCTGGGCGACTACCTGGCGAAGAACGGCAAGACCCAACTGCGCATCGCCGAGACCGAAAAGTACGCCCACGTGACGTTCTTTTTCTCCGGCGGCCGTGAAGAACCCTTCCCGGGCGAAGAACGCATTCTGATCCCCTCGCCAAAAGTCGCCACCTACGACCTGCAACCGGAGATGAGCGCGCCGGAAGTGACCGACCGCATCGTCGACGCCATTGAGAACCAGCGTTACGACGTGATCGTGGTCAACTACGCCAACGGCGACATGGTGGGCCACAGCGGTGTGTTCGAGGCAGCGGTCAAGGCCGTGGAGTGCCTGGACACCTGCGTCGGCCGTATCGTCGAAGCCCTGGAAAAGGTCGGCGGCGAAGCCCTGATCACAGCCGACCACGGCAACGTCGAGCAGATGTCCGACGAATCCACCGGCCAGGCCCACACCGCCCACACCACCGAACCGGTGCCGTTCATCTATGTTGGCAAGCGCAACTTCAAGGTCCGCGACGGCGGGGTGCTGGCTGACGTGGCACCGACCATGCTGATGTTGCTGGACATGGAGAAGCCGGCGGAGATGACCGGGACGTCGATCCTGGTCTGATTGATCCATCAATCCGCAAACCCAGTGGGAGCAAAGCGTGCTCGCGATAGCAATCTGACAATCTGCATCTTTGTTGGATGGGCTGATGTCATCGCGAGCAAGCTTTGCTCCCACTGGGGGTTGGCGGGAAATGACCACCCTGCACCGCTCCAGTTATCACACAGCCCCAAATGGGCGTTTTTTTTGCGGCGTGGGGCGGGCATACTAGGCCGTCCCTTTCCCTGGTGTCGCCCGCCTCTATGCTTCGCGTCCTGATAGCCCTCGCTCTGACCTGCCTGCTCCAACCGGCCTTTGCCGACGAGCGCGCGCAAACCCAACAGCAGTTGGAAGCCACGCGCCAGGACATTGCCGAGCTGAAAAAGCTGCTGGGCAAGTTGCAGGAAGAGAAATCCAGCGTGCAGAAAGACCTGCGCGGCACCGAGACCGAGATGGGCGATTTGGAGAAACAGGTCGAGTCCCTGCAAAAAGAGCTGAAAAAAAGCGAATCCGAGTTGCAGCGACTCGATGGAGAGAAAAAAAAACTCCAGAGCGCGCGCACTGAACAGCAAAAGCTGATTGCCATCCAGGCTCGGGCCGCCTACCAGAACGGTCGCCAGGAATACCTCAAGTTGCTGCTCAACCAGCAGAACCCCGAGAAATTCGCCCGTACCCTCACTTATTACGATTACCTGAGCCAGGCACGCCTGGAACAGCTCAAGAGCTTCAACGAAACCCTGCGCCAACTGGCCAATGTCGAAAAAACCATCGAACTGCAGCAAGCCCAGTTGCTGGTGCAAAAAAGCAGCCTCGACACCCAGCGCGAAGAACTCGAGAAGGTTCGCAAGGAACGCCAGGTGGCCCTGGCCAAGCTCAATGACGACGTGAAGGCTCGCGACAGCAAGCTCAAGGCCCGCGAGCAGGACCAGGCACAGCTGGCCAAGGTGTTGAAAACCATCGAAGAAACCCTGGCCCGCCAGGCCCGAGAGGCAGAAGAAGCGCGCCAGAAAGCGCTGATCGCCCAGCAGCAAGCCGAAAAAAAGCGTTTGCGTGAAGCCCAGGCCGACGCGGACGCCGGCCAAGCGCCGCGCAAGTCGATGAAATCAAGCCCCGGCGCGCTGGTTTCCAATGGTGGCGAAACCTTTGGCGGTGCTTTTGCTTCGACTCGCGGCAAACTTCCGTGGCCGGTCAATGGTCGATTACTGGCGCGCTTTGGTGAAACCCGCGGCGGCGACACCCGCACCAAATGGGACGGCGTGATGATCAGCGCCTCCGCTGGCAGCCAGGTGCATGCCGTTCATGGCGGGCGCGTGGTCTTCGCCGACTGGCTGCGCGGTGCCGGCCTGCTGGTGATCCTGGATCACGGCAACGGTTATTTGAGCCTGTACGGCCACAACCAGACGCTGCTCAAGTCCGCAGGGGATGTGGTCAAGGCCGGTGAGTCCATTTCCACGGTCGGTAACAGTGGCGGGCAGCAGATGCCAGCACTGTATTTCGCTATTCGTCAGCAGGGTCGCCCCAGTGACCCGGCCCAATGGTGTCGTGCGCAAGGATAAGCGCGCCCATCCTATTAAGGAGTTCGTTCGACATGCTGCATTTGTCCCGCCTTACCTCGCTGACCCTGACGATCGCCCTTGTGATCGCAGCGCCCCTGGCTTTCGCCGCCGAACCGGCCTCGTCGGCACCCGCCGCCACAGCCGCGACCACCAAGGCCCCGCTGCCGCTGGACGAACTGCGCACTTTTGCCGAGGTCATGGACCGGATCAAGGCCGCCTACGTCGAACCTGTGGATGACAAGATGCTGCTGGAGAACGCCATCAAAGGCATGCTCAGCAACCTCGATCCGCATTCGGCCTACCTGGGGCCAGAGGACTTTGCCGAGCTGCAGGAAAGCACCAGCGGCGAATTCGGCGGCCTGGGCATCGAAGTCGGCAGCGAAGACGGTTTCGTCAAAGTGGTTTCGCCGATCGACGATACACCCGCTTCCAAGGCTGGCATCCAGGCCGGTGACTTCATCGTCAAGATCAACGGCCAGCCGACCCGCGGCCAGAGCATGACCGAAGCCGTGGACAAGATGCGCGGCAAGATCGGCCAGAAGATCACCCTGACCCTGGTGCGCAACGGTGGCGCGCCGTTCGATGTGACCCTCACGCGGGCGGTCATCCAGGTCAAGAGTGTGAAGAGCCAGCTGCTGGAGTCGGGCTACGGTTATATCCGCATTACCCAATTCCAGGTCAAGACCGGCGAAGAAGTCGCCAAGGCCCTGGCCAAGATGCGCAAGGACAACGGCAAGAAGCTCAATGGCCTGGTCCTGGACCTGCGCAACAACCCCGGCGGCGTGCTGCAATCGGCAGTGGAAGTAGTGGATCACTTCATCACCAAGGGCCTGATCGTCTACACCAAGGGTCGCATCGCCAATTCCGAGCTGCGCTTCTCGGCCACCGGCAACGACCTGAGCGAAGCCGTGCCAATGGTGGTACTGATCAACGGCGGCAGCGCCTCGGCATCGGAAATCGTCGCCGGCGCTCTGCAAGACCAGAAGCGTGGCGTGATCATGGGCACGACCAGTTTCGGCAAGGGCTCGGTGCAGACCGTATTGCCACTGAACAACGACCGCGCCCTGAAAATCACCACCGCGCTGTACTTCACGCCCAACGGCCGCTCTATCCAGGCCCAGGGCATCGTCCCGGACATCGAGGTGCGCAAGGCCAAGATCACCAACGAGCAGGACAGCGAATACTTCAAGGAAGCCGACCTGCAAGGTCACCTGGGCAATGGCAACGGCGGCGCCGACAAACCGACCGTTTCCGGTGTCAAGGCCAAGCCAATGCCACAGGATGACGACTACCAGTTGGCCCAGGCCTTGAGCTTGCTCAAAGGGTTGAACATCACGTCCGGCCGCTGAGATGAGCCTGCGTTTCACCTTCATCCTGCTGTGCCTGCTGACGGGCGCCGTTAACGCGGCGCCTGCCACACCCTCTTCGCCGCACAAGGCCTACCTGAGCCTGATCATCGATGACCTGGGGCAAAACCTGCCTCGGGATCGCCGGGTACTGGCCCTCCCCGGCCCGGTCACCGCCGCGATCATGCCTGACACACCCCACGCCGCCGAATTCGCCCGCGAAGCCCATCGTGCCGGCAAACTGGTCATGCTGCACATGCCCATGGACCCGGCCACCGGACCGTTCGCCTGGCATCCGGAGCTGCCCATCGAAGAGCTGGGCAAGCGCCTCGACGCCGCGTTCGCTGCCGTGCCTTATACCAGCGGGATCAACAACCACATGGGCAGCCGCATGACTGCCCAACCCCAAGCCATGGCCTGGCTGATGGCGAATTTACAGCAGCGACACAAGTTTTTCGTCGACAGCCGCACCAGCGCCCAGACAGTCGCCGCCGCCGAGGCGCAGAAAATCGGCCTCGCCAGTGTGTCGCGGGACGTGTTCCTGGACGACGAGCGCACCGAAGTCGCCATCGCCCACCAGCTCCAAACCGCCATCGACCTGGCTCGCCGGCAAGGCTCGGCCGTGATGATCGGCCATCCCTACCCACAGACCCTGGCGGTGCTCGAACGCGAACTGCCCCGGCTCCACGCCCAGGGCATCGAGTGGATCGACATCCAATCGATGATCAGCCTGCGCAGCAATCGCGCGATGGCCGGGCATGGGAAAGATGGGGTTTATCGGTAGCGGCGACCGCGTTGCCGCCATCGCGAGCAATTTCCCACAGTGGGCCTATGGTAGGCACCGCACCTGTGAACCCCCAAGCAACCTTGTGGGAGCGGGTTGGTCGAAAGTCATGTGCCCACCGCAGATCCAGCGTGGGAGCTAGCCTGCTCGCGATAGCGGTGGCGCAGTCTTCAGAGATAGCGCGCCATGATCGCGTCCACCGCACCTTCCTTGCGCAGCTCATCCAGGGCCGCTTGAAGGCGGGCGACCACGTCGTCGGGCACGTTTTTGTTCAACGCCAGGTACAACTGGGCACTGTTGAACCGCAGCACGGTCTTGAGATCGTCCACCCCTTCCTGACGCGCCAGGTATCGCCCGGCCGGGTCCCCGGTGGCCCACAGATCGATCTGGCCGCTGACCAGTTTTCTGGCGTTGTCCTGATCCCGTAATACGACAATCGGCTTCAGTCCCTGCCTGGCCAATGTCTCGGCAATCGCGTCGCCTTTATAGGCCCCGATCCGGTATTGACGCGCCTGCTCCAACGAGTCCAGGGAAATCTTGCTGTCGGCCTTGGCGAGCATGATCCAGTCGTCCGGACCAATCGGACCGACCCATTTGAAGAGTTTTTCACGCTCGGGCAATCGCGCCGTGACAAACACGCCGTACCCGGGATTATCCAGGGCCAGTTTATAAATTCGCTCCCACGGGAAACGCAGCGTCAGGCTGTAGCTGATATCGGCACGCTTGAATATCTCGCGGACAATATCCACCGCGATGCCATTGATGTTCTCGTCCTGAGCGAAGTTTTTGCCATTCTTGGCCATGTTGTAGGGCGGGAAATTTTCCGTCAGCAACACCAGGCCGACGTCACGGCGATCTTGAGCTTGTGCCCCGTTGAAGAACAACAAAGAGGCACTGGCAAGAACCAAAAGAATGCGTCTGAACATGTCTGGCTACCCGAATCCATGGCGTGCCCAAGAGTGCCTCGGGCCCGCGAGCATGTCCACAGCCCTTTGCTGCCCAGGCGGCTCAACGACTCAAAATATAATAGAGCACTCTCACCGTTGAGGTAACTATTTACCGCCAACCGTCAGCCCCTACCTGATTAATTGGAGAACACCGGCCACTGCCGGTTTTCATTCAACTAACCAAAGGTGTCACTCGATGAAATCGATCTTCTTTCTGCTGACCGGCCTGTTCTGCTCGCTGAGTTTGCAGGGTATCGCCCACAGCCAGGACTTAGGCGAAGGCATGCAAAATTTTACGGCCTCAAAGGTTCTTGAAAACGCGGATGGATCACACAACCACTGGCGAGGCGTCGGACGCCTGTTTACCGACGGCTTTTGTACCGCGACGCTCCTCGACACTCAGGATGCATCGGTACCCCAACCAACACCCGCCTATGTACTTACTTCAGGACACTGTATCGAAAAAGGCAACGGCAACATCGTGACGGATAAACCGGTCAGCGGGGTCATGCAGTTCGATTACTTCGCCGACACCGAATTATTCAAAACCTACGCGCTGAAAAAGGTGGCATGGCGCAGTATGCAAGGCGTTGATCTGGCGATCATAGAATTGGACGTCAGCCTTCAGAAACTCATCGAGGAAGGTATACAGCCCCTGGAGCTGGCCCGACAAAAGCCTGCCGACGGGACTGATGTTCTGATCGTGAGTGCCCCACTGGGTTTCAACAAAATCACATTGCGCATGGCTGCCTGCACTTTGCAGCCTGCTCGGGAAATAGTGGAAGGCCCATGGGTATGGCGAAACAACGTGATGACGCGCTGTCAGGATATAGCCGGCGGCAGTTCAGGGGGGCCGATTCTTGATCGTCACTCCAACGAGATAATAGGCGTAATAGGCACCGGTAACCAGGCGGCCGGTTTCGCTCCATGCGACGAAAATGCACCCTGTACGCGGGTTGGGGATGTCTATAAAGCCATTCCCCAAAACGTTTATGGGAACCCGACAATCTTTCTCAACGGATGCTTTGTACAAGGCCACATTGCCAATGAGGCAACTTCCTCTTGCCCGCTTTATCCAGTGTTTACCGTGAGTGCTGATACCAACGAGCCGGCAAGGTACAAGAGGCTCAAAAAACGGGATGACGGGACAACGGAGATTCCGACATGGGATTACCACTTCTCCATCAGCACCGCTTTTTATCGCCACAAGACCGTGCGCGCTGCGAAGGACTGCGAAAGTGGCCATTACTACAGCGACGCGATAAGTTCTAACGACGCGTTTATCAACAGCGAGATTGGCACCCAGCCCGGTTTCTATTTCCTTTGCATTCTTGGCGTTGATTCCGCGACTCAAGGAGCGCAGGTCGGACTCCTCAAGAATGGACTATCCCTTGCGGTGGAAGTCCTCGATGACACGCCAACGGCGCAGCCCGATTTGTCGATCAGCAGCGGAGTCGGTGTGGAGCTGGCACGCGGTAACGAGTACCGGACCTACACCGTCAAATTTGGCCCGCTGGACACCACAGATTGTTCAAGGGATGAGCAATATTCTACCGACACCAACATGGATTTCTGGTTTCCGGATGCAGAACTGCCGATGAAGTTCTGCACCATCGCCTACGACAAATCCGGACAGGCATCCGAGCCGAGGGTCGACGTGCTGAGCCCTACGACTGGCGCACAAAACGCCACCCCGGTTGCCCCCTGACGTGAGCACCGGGGCTTGTCTGTGCACGCTTATCGAATGACGATTCCGCGATGCGCCATGTAGGCCTTGGCTTCCGGCACGGTATATTCGCCAAAGTGGAAAATGCTCGCCGCCAGTACCGCACTGGCATGGCCTTCAAGGATGCCATCGGCCAGGTGCTGCAGATTGCCGACGCCGCCGGAGGCGATGACCGGAATGCCCAGGGCATCGCTGATGGCGCGGGTGACGCCCAGGTCGAAACCGTTTTTCATGCCGTCCTGGTCCATGCTGGTCAGCAGAATCTCACCGGCGCCCAGGCCTTCCATCTTCTTCGCCCACTCGACGGCATCGAGGCCCGTGGCTTTACGACCGCCGTGGGTGAAGATTTCCCAGCGCGGGGTTTCGCCCGGGCCAGAGACCTTCTTCGCGTCAATGGCCACAACGATGCACTGCGAACCGAAGCGCTGGGCCGCTTCACCGACGAATTCCGGGTTGAACACCGCCGCGGTGTTGATCGACACCTTGTCGGCACCGGCATTGAGCAGGTTGCGGATGTCCTGCACAGTGCGTACACCACCGCCCACGGTCAGCGGGATGAATACCTGGCTGGCCATGCGCTCGACGGTATGGAGCGTGGTATCGCGGCCATCGACGCTGGCCGTGATGTCGAGGAAGGTAATCTCGTCCGCACCCTGTTCGTCGTAGCGACGGGCGATTTCCACCGGGTCGCCAGCGTCACGGATGTTCTCGAACTTGACGCCCTTGACCACCCGGCCGTTGTCCACGTCCAGGCAAGGGATGATGCGTTTGGCCAGCGCCATGGTGAGTCCTCAGCCGTTGTAGGCGTCGCAGAAGGCCTGGGCCTCGGCGACGTCCAGGGTGCCTTCGTAGATCGCGCGACCGGTGATCGCACCGATGATGCCCGGCGCCTTGGCGTCGAGCAGCGCCTTGATGTCACCCAGGTTGTGGATGCCACCGGAAGCAATGACCGGGATTTTCGTGGCGGCGGCCAGGGCGGCGGTGAACGGGACATTGCAGCCCTGCATCATGCCGTCTTTGGCGATGTCGGTGTAGACGATGGCAGACACGCCGTCGGCTTCGAAACGCTTGGCCAGGTCGATCACCTGTACGGTGCTGACTTCAGCCCAGCCGTCGGTGGCGACGAAACCGTCTTTTGCGTCCAGGCCAACGATGACCTTGCCCGGGAAAGCCCGGCAGGCTTCGGCGACGAACTCAGGCTCCTTCACCGCCTTGGTGCCGATGATTACGTAGCTCACGCCGGCCTTGACGTAGTGCTCGATGGTTTCCAGCGAGCGAATACCGCCGCCGATCTGGATCGGCAGGTTCGGATAGCGCTTGGCAATGGCCGTGACCACTTCGCCATTGACCGGTTGCCCTTCAAAGGCGCCGTTCAGGTCGACCAGATGCAGGCGACGGCAGCCGCCCTCCACCCACTTGGCGGCCATGCTCACCGGGTCATCGGAAAACACCGTGGAGTCTTCCATGCGGCCCTGACGCAGACGTACGCAAGCGCCGTCCTTGAGATCGATAGCGGGGATAATCAGCATCTGGCAAACCTTCAAATACGAATATTCAGCTTGGCTCGAAAATCAGTTTTTCTCGAGCGCCCACAAGTCGCTTTCAATGCTTTCGAACCTTTCTTTAAGGTGCGTCTGCACATCGAAAATCGCCCTGTTGTAATAGTGCGGAGCAATTTCGCGGGTAAACAGGTCAAGAATTTCCGCTGCTTCGAACGAACCCAGGTCCAGTTCGAAACGTTCCTCCATGAACCGCTGGATCTTGCGGTTCGCTTCACTCTCCTGCTCGGGCGTGAGGGTGAGGATCGGCGGCTTCTTGCGGGCCATTACCAGCGCCCGTCCCACGCTGCGAAGTTCTGCAACAGCTGCAGGCCATGGGTATGGCTCTTCTCCGGGTGGAACTGCACGGCGAAGCGCGAACCATCGGCCAGGGCCGCGGCGAAATCGACGCCATAGTGACCGCTGCCCACCACCTGCCGCGCATTGCCGGCCGCGATGTAATAGCTGTGCACGAAATAGAAACGCGCCAGGTCCGGGATGTTGTGCCACAGCGGGTGATCCACCGTCTGTTTCACTTCATTCCAGCCCATGTGCGGAACCTTCAGGTGCTCGCCGTCTTCATGCAGGCCCTTGCCAAAAAATTTCACTTGGCCTGGGAACATGGCAATGCAATCGACGCCGTCGTTCTCTTCGCTGCTTTCGAGCAAGGCTTGCATGCCCACGCAGATGCCGAGAAACGGACGGTCCTGGCTGACTTCGTGCACCAGCTTGTCGAAGCCCAGGCGACGAATCTCGGCCATGCAATCACGAATCGCACCGACGCCGGGGAACACCACCCGGTCGGCTTCGCGAATCACGTCCGCATCGCTGGTGATCAGCACCTTGCCGGCGCCCACGTGCTCGAGGGCCTTGGCCACCGAGTGCAGATTGCCCATGCCGTAGTCGATAACCGCGACCGTCTGCATTACAGGACGCCCTTGGTGGAAGGCATCTGGCCGGCCATGCGGTCATCGAGCTCAACGGCCATGCGCAGCGCGCGGCCGAAAGCCTTGAACACGGTTTCGATCTGGTGGTGGGTGTTGTGCCCGCGCAGGTTGTCGATGTGCAGGGTCACGTTGGCGTGGTTGACGAAGCCCTGGAAGAACTCCTGGAACAGGTCAACGTCGAAGCCGCCGACGGTGGCGCGGGTGTACGGCACATGCATCTGCAGGCCCGGACGGCCGGAGAAATCGATGACCACGCGCGACAGCGCTTCATCGAGCGGCACGTAGGCATGGCCGTAACGACGGATGCCCTTCTTGTCGCCGATGGCTTTGGTAAAGGCCTGGCCCAAGGTGATACCGACGTCTTCCACCGTGTGGTGGTCGTCGATATGCAGGTCGCCCTTGCTGACGATGTCCAGGTCGATCAGCCCATGACGGGCGATCTGGTCCAGCATGTGCTCAAGAAAAGGCACACCGATATCAAACCGGGCCTTTCCGGTGCCATCCAGGTTGATCGAGGCTTTGATCTGGGTTTCCAGAGTGTCGCGCTCGACAGACGCCTTACGTTCGGCCATCACCAGCTCCGCAAAATCATTGGGCGAAAAAGGCAGCCATTATAGGGGCGCGAGCGGCAAACAGAAACACAAGAGGTGAGATCGGTGACGGGCTGAATCCCGGGCTGTCGGTGATAGACATGTCCATACAAGCCATCCCGTTTGAAATTCGCTCCGTCAACACAGCGTCCGCGAACGTCTCATCCAAGACGCATATATCTGAAGTGGACTGGGCCCATCGCGGCAATGGTGGTATTTGCAGTGCGATGCAGAACTCCCAAACCTGGTTCGTCGTCCCCACGGACCCCGGCAAATACCGTGCGTTTCCCAACAGGAGGTACGCGCAATTCAACTTCAGTCTCTGTTGAGTTCCCGGTTCGCCCCATTACCAATCTGACGTTTTGCCCGGCACGCGGGGGATGAGGCAACTCAAAGTTACCCGGCTGACCGCCCAAGTCCTCGCCAAGCGACCAGACTTTCCTGACGCCATCGACAAAGAACCGCGGACGCTCCAGCAAAGCTGCAAGCAATGAAGGCAGCTTGCTCTGCGTTGAAACATAGAAGGTACAGTCCACCAGACGTAGATCGCATTGTTCATCTGCGACGACTAAGTCTTTTCCATCTCTACTATCAACCACAAGCACGCCGTAGGCCTGGAGCAAGACGGGTGCAACGGGGGCTTGAGTACCGGAACAGTCGAATCTGGAGAGGCAACCGCCCGTCACTGTGTATTCACCGGGAGCCTGTGGCTTGAGGGCAACCCCGTCTTGCTGACCAACACCACGACAGTTCCTTATGGATGCAATGACTCTAAAGCCCGGGGCATTGCCCGAGGTGGAAATGCTCTCACCGACAATATTTTCGAGGTCAAGCTTGAGCGGGAACGTCCCGACTTTTGAAGGGGTTCTGCCATTCAGATTCACGTCTACGTTAAGCCCGGTACCATGGGCATTGTGAAGCGTGAACTCTTCGCAGATTGCAATAGGTGTTCCGCTGAATTGAATTTTGCCGGGCCTGATCCAGAGCCGTTGGGGCGTAGTCAATTGGGACCTGTATTCCAAGCCATCCACCATAATCCTGCGCCAAAAACGGTATTCAATGGGGCTATCAGCGGGCTTAGCCGTATCGCCTGAATTTTGGGTGTGCTGAAGCAGCTCCAGATCTCCGACATCTTTGGGGGCGATTACCCTGACGTTACGCATCAACAGATCGCCGTCGCAAAAACCACCCGTATCACCCCTGCTCTTCACAAATCCAGTACTGGTATTCGCCATTCTACGAGCGTGGAACGTGACCGTATCCAGATCCAGGTCACCCAGAGCAGTGACGAGAATACCCGAGTGGCCCACGACCATGTTTCGCAATCGTAGCCATTCCATAAATGGCTGATGAAAATCGACACGGCTGAGTACACCGTCTCGATAAGTGACTCGTTGACAAAGATTGCTCCCCGTAGCGCCCCATCCTTCGCCTTCGGCATGCGGGGTTATGTCCACGTCATAACAATAGCCAAGTTGAAAGTTATAAGCGTAGTTGAATGCACTGTTGCGAATCGCCCATTGCATCTCCATACGAGCGCTAACTTGACAACATTCATAAAAATGCACGTATGTGGGGTTTCGCGGAGTATAGACATCCTCATCCTGGATAAAACGTACGTCCAGGTCGAGCAAACTGGTCGCCACACGCACAAACTCATTTGAGATGCTGTTATTGCGTATATCGAGCGTCAACCCTTTTACCGTACGACGGCGCCGTTCCATTCGAAAAACCTTAACGGAGGAAATACCGACCCCTGCCAGCGAGTACCTTAGCGGCGACGACACTACGCCATCCTTGTAGACCCTGTTTAATTCGATTCGCTTCTGCACGTTTTCCCGATACGTATAAAAATCCTGCTCGGTAGTGATGATGACAAAGCTGTCGCTGACTTCCGGGCGCCCCATCCACCCAGAGAAACGCAGTGATCCGGCGTCGAGGTTTTCAGATCCTTTCAAACCCCTGACCACGGCTGTATCGGGCCCGTATGTCAAACCTGCATCCTGACGTCCAAAAACAAAACGTCCAGACCACGCTGAACATTCAAATGTGGCCCCGGAAAAATCACAATCGGTGGTCAACTCAACGGTGCCTCCACCTGATAGCTTGAACCTGCCCCTCGCGACCAGGGTTGCCTCAGCTTCGTTGGCAGCACGCGCGGCCTTTTGCAGAGCCAGCAGGCAGTCCTCTTCTCCCGTGGGATCCGCGCCGAATGCTGAAATCGACATCCGCTCCGACGCATCTGGAAGCACGCAAAGTTTCAAACCAGCAGCGGTTACTAGATCATGTGTTTCTGCCGCTGCGACAACTTTGTATCGAAAGCCTTGCGCCAGAATAATATCTCCCGCGGACACTGCTGAATAATCAACCTCTGTATCCGCCAGCATCTCCGAGACAGAATTGAACAAACTTCCGATGTGCGCTGACAGGCGGCGCACGAGTTTTCTTTCGGTGATTGAACTATCAGGAATCTCTTCCATTTCGCCATTCATAAACAATCACCTGAGTGTTCAACATGAGAGACGGGACTTTACTCAAGAACAATGCAGAAAACCGAATAAAAATGATGCTATACAAAACAAAGATTCAATCGGATCGAATATAGATACAACTGTCAGATCCTACAGGTGCGCCAAACGGTCCTCCAATGCTGCTCTGATCTGAGGCCAACCCTAAAACAAATGTGGGAGCGAGCCTGCTTGCGATAAGGGTGTATCAGTCGACATTACTGCCTACTGACCCACCGCTTTCGCGAGCAAGCTCGCTCCCACAAAGTTCGCCCTTACCCCTGATGGGTTCGGGCTATTGCCTTAGCGGAACAACACCGCCGTCTTCTGCAGGGTCACCCACACACCCCACGCCAACGGAATGCCCACCACCAGCCAGGCGGCGATCGCCAGGGGCTTGGTGCCCGGTGCGGCTTTCCATTCCAGCGAAGTGGTGCTGTCGGCGCCTTTGTCATGGCCCAGCGCCTGTTCGGCGGCCAGTTCGGCGTCGGTCATGAAGTACTTGTCGGCGACTGGGCGGACCAGCAGGTTGCACAGCAAGCCCAGCACCAGCAGACCGGCGAGGATGTACAAGGTGATGTCATAGGCCGCGGCACGTTCAACGCCGATGCTCAGTTGATATTCACGCAGGTAGTTCACCAGCACCGGACCCAGCACGCCTGCCGCAGCCCAGGCGGTCAGCAGGCGACCGTGGATTGCACCGACCATTTGCGTACCGAACAGGTCCGCCAGGTAGGCCGGCACAGTGGCGAAACCGCCGCCGTACATCGACAGGATGATGCAGAACGCCGCCACGAACAGCGCGACGCTGCCCAGGTGACCCAGGTTCGGGATCAGCGCGTACAAGGCAATGCCCAGGGCGAAGAACACGAAATAGGTGTTCTTGCGACCCAGGTAATCCGAGAAGGATGCCCAGAAGAACCGTCCACCGATGTTGAACAGGCTCAGCAGACCGGTGAAACCGGCCGCGATGGCCGCGATCTGGCCCAGTTGCGCAGCATCCAACTGACCGAAAGGCAGGTCATTGCCGAGCAACTTGCCGCCGAACACTTCCTGCAACAGCGGCGAAGCCATGCCCAGGATGCCGATACCGGCGGATACGTTCAGACACAGCACCAGCCATACCAGACGGAACTGCGGGGTTTTCCAAGCCACGTTCACGTGAACGTGACGATGGGTGATCATCGCGTTCGCGGCTTTCTTCGGTGCCGGGGTCCAGCCCTCAGGCTTCCAGCCGGTTGGCGGAACGCGGTACGACAAGGCGCCACCGATCATGAACACGAAGTAGATCGCGGCCATGACCAGGAAGCTCTGCCATACACCCACGCTGGTTGGCGAAGCGAAATGGTTCATCAGCGCCGCGGCCAGCGGAGCACCGACCATCGCACCACCACCGAAGCCCATGATTGCCATGCCGGTGGCCATGCCGCGTTTGTCCGGGAACCACTTGATCAGCGTCGACACCGGGGAGATGTAGCCTAGCCCCAGGCCGATACCGCCGATCACGCCGGAACCGAGCCACATCAGCCAGATCTGGTGGGTATAGATACCCAGTGCGGAAATCACCAGGCCACCGCACCAGCACAATGCCGATACAACACCAGCCTTGCGCGGCCCGGCGTGTTCCAGCCAGCCGCCCCAGATGGCTGCCGAGCAACCCAGGAAGATGAAGAACAGGGTGTAGATCCAGCCGAGCATCGAAATCGGCCAGTCACATTGGGACGAAAAGACTTGCGAGATGAAGCTCATATCCGGTGCACAGGCCATAGGCTTGGTGACACCCAAGGCCTTGGACAGCGGCAACCAGAACACCGAGAAGCCGTAGGCCATGCCGATGCAGAGGTGAATGGCCAGTGCGGCCGGTGGAACCAGCCACCGGTTGAAACCTGGCTTGGCGATGATACGTTCCTTGGAGAGGAACGCTGGCTGGTCGGCGATGCCGTCCGCCGTGATGCTCGTGCTCATGTTGTATCCCCCAATTATTGGAATGGTCCGTCAGCCTCGCGTCACCCTCAGCCTTCATCGCACGCAGGCATGGCTGTATTTTCTGGTGAAGCCCCAGTGTGCGACATAAAGTCGCAGCAGGACGGACGAACGGTCAAAGGTTACCACTTGCTCGCGGCAGAAAAACCAAAGTGATATCACCTTTTTCGTGCCATCTGTCTTATCGCACGCCTGCTCGCTTTCTGTAGGGGGCTAACGATTTATTTTTTCAGGAATTTCCATGCCCATCGTTGTTGAGCTCAGTTCCGGCGCCTGCTGCCAGGACCTGCGGGACCTACAGAGAATCTGCCGGGATGCCCCGGGCTGCCGGTTCGAACCCTTTGGCGATGCCACGCAACTGATCACCTTTCAGTTGACCGACTGCTCGGAGCCGAACGGCTGGAGATAAATCCTGTGGTGAGGGCGCTTGCACTGTAGGAGCTGCCGAAGGCTGCGATCTTTGGATCTTTGGATCCTTCGCTTGAGATTTAAGCGTCTGGGGAAAGATCGCAGCCTCGTTGCACTCGACAGCTACAGTGCAAGTTCCCTCGCCATAGGGGGCAGGCCTGCTGGTCTAATGGCGAGAATCGAGAAACGATCCCGCAACGCGGCACCAACTCAGGGCGTTATACTCCCGGATAAATTTTGAACTCAACCTACAAGGATTCGCCCATGAAAGCGTTCGGCAAAATCCTGGGTCTGGGACTTCTCGGGCTGTTGCTGATCATTGTGGCCCTGGGCTTTGCCCTGACCCACCTGTTCGATCCCAACGACTACAAAGAAGAGATCCGCCAGATAGCCCGCGACAAGGCCCACATCGAGCTGACCCTCAATGGCGACATCGGCTGGAGCCTGTTTCCATGGCTCGGTCTTGAGTTGCACGACGCCAGCGTCGCTACCTTGGCCAGTCCGACCCAACCTTTCGCTGACCTGCAGATGCTCGGCCTTTCGGTCCGCGTAATACCGCTGCTGCGCCGGGAAATACAAATGAGCGATGTGCGGGTCGAAGGCCTGAACCTGCGGCTCAACCGTGACAAGAACGGGCACGGCAACTGGGAAGACATCGGCAAGGTACCAGCCTCTGCAACGACCGCGAACCCGCCGGCACCAGTGCCAGTCGAACCACCGACCCCACCCGTGAGCCCCCCGGCAGAAAAACCTGCCCAGCCGACCCGACTGGATATCGACAGCCTGACCGTGAACAACGCCCGGGTCGAATACACCGACGAGCAGACCGGCAAGCTGTTCACGGCCGAGAGCATCCAACTGAGCACCGGCCCGGTCCACGACTCCACCAACATCCCGGTCACCCTGACCGCATTCCTGTCCAGCAACCAGCCAGCGGTGCGCATACGCACCGAAGTGACGGGGGAATTGCGCTTCGAACGTGCCCTGCAACGCTACAAGTTCGAAGACCTGAAACTGTCCGGCGAAGCCACCGGCGACCCTTTGCAGGGCAAGACCCTGAACTTCGCCGCCCAAGGCCAGCTGTTCCTGGACCAAGCGGCAAACGTCGCCGAATGGACCGGCATCAAGCTGTCGCTCAATCAACTGCGCGCCCTGGGTGAACTGAAGGTCAACGACCTCGACAAGACCCCGCAATTGAATGGCGGGGTGTCCATCGCCCAGTTCGACTTGGCGAAGTTCGTCGACAGCGTCGGCCAGAAACTCCCTGCCATGGCCGAAGGCAGCCTGAGCAAGGTCGAACTGTCCAGCCGCATTGCCGGCACGCCAAGCAGCGTCGACTTCAACAACATCAACCTGAAGGTCGACGACAGCAGCTTCAGCGGTCGTATCGCCGTGGAAGATTTTGCCAAGCAGTCCCTGCGCGTGCAGCTCAAGGCTGACACGTTCAACGTCGACCGCTATCTGCCGCCAAAGTCCGCCGAAGCCGACAGTTCCACGGCGGCCCGTGATGCCGAAGTCAGCAACACCGAAGCCAGCGCCATAGCCGGTGCCGGCAGTACACCGCTGCCAAGCGCCCCGACCCAGGGCGCCTGGAGTAACGATCGACTGTTTCCGGTGGAGCGCCTGAGCAAACTGGACCTCGATGCCGACCTGACCTTCGGCCAACTGACCCTCGATAAACTGCCGATCCAGAACGCTGCGCTCAAGGCCTCCGGCCGGGGCGGCCTGCTGACCCTGGAGAACCTGCGAGGCGACCTGTACAGCGGCAACTTCGAAACCAAGGGCACCCTGAACGTGCGCCAGCCTACGCCACAGTTGAGCCTGCAGACGCGCATCAATCGGGTCCCTGCCGAGAAGATCATCGAAAGCCAAGGCAAGAATCCGCCGGTCAAAGGCCTGGTCACCGTCAACAGCGCGATCACCGCCAGCGGCAATAGCCAGAAAGCCCTGATCGACAGCCTCAACGGCACCGCCGGGTTCGTCATCAACGATGGCGTGCTGCTCAATGCCAACCTCGAACAGCAATTGTGCAAAGGCATCGCCACCCTCAATCGCAAGGCCCTCAGCGGCGAACCCCGGGGCAAGGACACGCCGTTCCAGCAACTCAACGGCAATCTCACCTTCAACAATGGCGTTGCCCGCAACCCTGACCTGAAAGTCCGCATTCCCGGCATGACCGTCAACGGCAACGGCGACATCGACCTGCGGGTACTGGGCATGGATTATCGCGTCGGCATCGTCATCGAAGGCGACAAGAGCGAGATGCCCGACCCGGCCTGCCAGGTCAACGAACGCTACGTCGACGTCGAATGGCCATTGCGCTGCCGCGGCCCGCTGGAACTGGGCGCCAAGGCGTGCCGCCTGGACAACGAAGGGATGGGCAAGGTTGCGGCGAAACTGGCCGGCGACCGCCTCAGTGACAAGATCGATGAGAAGCTAGGCGACAAGGTCAGCCCCGAACTCAAAAATGCGCTCAAGGGGCTGTTCAAGCGATGAGAGCCGAGCAGTTCTCCAGCGCAGTACTGGACTGGTTCGACCGTCACGGGCGCCACGACTTGCCCTGGCAACAAGGCATCTCGCCCTATCGGGTGTGGGTCTCGGAAATCATGTTGCAACAGACCCAGGTCAGTACCGTGCTCAACTACTTCGACCGGTTCATGGCCTCGCTGCCCACCGTCCAAGCCCTGGCCGCCGCGCCGGAAGACGAAGTGCTGCATCTGTGGACCGGGCTGGGCTATTACACCCGTGCGCGCAACTTGCAGAAAACCGCGAAAATCGTCGTCGAACAGTACGGCGGCGAGTTCCCCCGGGACGTGGAAAAACTCACCGAGTTGCCGGGGATCGGCCTGTCCACCGCCGGCGCTATCGCCAGCATCAGCATGGGCCTGCGGGCGCCGATCCTCGATGGCAACGTCAAGCGGGTACTGGCGCGCTTCACCGCCCAGGAAGGCTACCCAGGCGAACCCAAGGTTGCGAAACAGCTGTGGGCCACCGCCGAGCGCTTCACGCCACAGGACCGCGTCAACGCCTACACCCAGGCGATGATGGACCTGGGCGCCACGCTCTGCACCCGCAGCAAACCCAGTTGCCTGCTCTGCCCGCTGAAGCAAGGCTGCGAGGCCCACATGCTGGGCCTGGAAACCCGCTACCCGATTCCCAAGCCTCGCAAGGAAGTGCCCAGGAAGCGCACCTTGATGCCCATGCTGGCCAACCACGAAGGCGCAATCCTGCTTTACCGACGCCCTTCCACGGGGCTGTGGGGCGGTCTATGGAGCCTGCCGGAACTCGACGACCTCGACGACCTGCAGCACCTGGCCCTGCAACACTCGCTGGAATTGGGCAGCCAACAGCCAATGCCAAGCCTGATGCATACCTTCAGCCACTTCCAGTTGGCGATCGAACCCTGGCTGGTCCGTGTCCGGGAAACCGGCCATCACGTGGCCGAGGCCGACTGGCTCTGGTATAACCTCGCCACCCCGCCGCGCCTGGGCCTTGCCGCCCCGGTCAAAACCTTGCTCGAACGCGCGGCCGCCGTAATGAACGCAGGAGAGTTGCAATGACCCGCACCATCATGTGCCGCAAGTACAAAGAAGAACTGCCCGCACTGGAACGCGCTCCATTTCCCGGCGCCAAGGGCCAGGACATTTTTGACCATGTCTCGGCCCAGGCCTGGGCCGACTGGCAGAAGCACCAGACCCTGCTGATCAATGAAAAACGCCTGAACATGATGAACGCTGAAGATCGCAAATACCTTCAGGGCGAGATGGACAAGTACTTTTCCGGCGAAGATTACGCCAAGGCCGAAGGCTACGTACCGCCGTCCGAATAAGCTGTTCCGCGTGGGGGCGGATCGTAAGCGACGGTAATAATTAAATATTTTTTGAAAACGTGCTTGACGCCCCCCTGAAAAACCCGTTTAATGCGCCCCGTTGCCCAGATAGCTCAGTCGGTAGAGCAGGGGATTGAAAATCCCCGTGTCGGCGGTTCGATTCCGTCTCTGGGCACCAAATACCGAAAACCCCGATCAAGCAATTGATCGGGGTTTTTTATTGTCCGGGATTTTCTTCCAGCGCCTTATCGACTCGGCTACATTCGTCCGCTCCCCTCCAGCAAGCGAATCGACATGGACATCACCGGCATCCCCTTTGGCACCACCGATTGGTCAACCATCGAGCCCACCGAACACAAAGGCGTCACTGGAACCGCGTATTGGCGCACCCAGCAGTTCGGGAACATTCGCGTGCGGATGGTGGAATATACGCCGGGGTACCTGGCCGACCATTGGTGCACCAAGGGCCACATCCTGTTTTGCCTCAAAGGCGAGCTCAATACGGAACTCGACGATGGCCGGCAATTTTTGCTCAAGCCCGGCATGAGCTACCAGGTAGCCGACCAGGCCGAGCCCCATCGATCCTCCACCTCATCGGGAGCTACGCTCTTGGTAGTGGATTGAGATTCGAAGCCCCCCCACTGAAGCTGTAGGATAGATAGCCTTATCCATCAGGAATCCGACTATGTCATCGGCCAACAAACAGCAGAAGCGCAGCCAGCGCGCCAAGGCGAAAGCCAAGCAGAACCGTACTAAGCGTGCTGCTGCGCCGAACGATTTCCTCGACCCGAACGACGAGCGCATCGACCTGGAAACCGTGGACCTATCGGACATGTTCCGACTCATGGGCGCTGCCGAAAAGATCAGCCAGCAGGCCATGTGCATCGCCTTCCTGGGGCATCCACTGCTGGAGTTGGTGCTGGAGCAGGAAGGTGAGGAAGAAGCGACCGACTTCATCTTTACCGCATTGATCGAATACCGCCGCTTGACCACCGGTGTGGATGAGCAGACCGCGCTGGATTGGGTGGAAAGCAAGCAATTCCAGGCCGATTATGTGGCTGCATCCCAGGCACTGGCGCAAGGTAAGGTCTGACTGTCACCCGCCAAGCGCTTTGTGGCGAAGGGGTTCGCGGTGGCTGACAGGCTGCGGGAATAGTTCCTACAAGCCAAGGTCAACCAACATGGGACGGCGTCATACCCGTCCTGCGTCAATCAGCTATTTTTCCTCCCAAGCAATCAGCCCCGTCCGGCATCATCGAAACGTCACCAGGAGCATCCTTGCGGTCCGCCCCTCTCAATGGCTGGACACTGCGATGACGCCACTGCTACCTCAAGATGACCCACAGCTCGCCCCCTTGATCAACGAACTCGGTGAGCTGATTCGCCAGGCACGCCAGAAGGTCCTGCGTGCCGTCGATACGCTCCAGGTACAAACCTGCTGGCAGATCGGCCGGCATATCATTGAATTCGAACAGGGCGGCGCCGAACGGGCGGCTTACGGCGCAAGGTTGCTACCGTCGTTGGCGAAAGTGCTGACGGCGCGGTTTGGGAAAGGGTTTGATGCTTCAAATTTGCGCTACATGCGTCTCTTTTATCAGGCGTTTCCAATCTGTGACGCACTGCGTCACGAATTGAGCTGGACTCACTATCGAACGCTGCTACGCGTCGAAAATGCGAATGCACGCCGTTGGTACATGAACGAAGCCGTCACTCAAAACTGGTCCACCCGCGCCTTGGAACGACAGATCGGCACGTTCTATTACGAACGTCTCCTGGCAAGCCGCGACCGGCCTGCGGTAGAGCAGGAAGCGGCCGCCAATCTTGAGAAACTGGATTTCGGTCCCAGGGACATCGTCAGGGATCCGGTGGGCCTTGAGTTCCTAGGACTGCCCAATACCGGCACGCTGCTGGAAACCGACCTTGAACAGGCCTTGATCGACCCGCTACAAGGCTTCCTTCTGGAACTGGGCAAAGGCTTCGCCTTTGTCGCCCGCCAACAACGCATCAGCACCGAAAGCAAAGACTTCTACATCGACCTGGTCTTCTACAACTACCTGCTCAAGTGCTTTGTGATCGTCGATCTCAAACGTGGCGAGCTCAGCCACCAGGACATCGGCCAGATGGATATGTATGTACGTCTCTACGATGATCTCAAGCGCGGCCCTGACGACAAACCTACCGTGGGCGTCATTCTCTGTGCGCGCAAAGACGACTCGGTGGTGCGTTATTCCGTGTTGCAAGGCCATGAACAGTTGTTCGCCAGCCAATACCAATTGGTGCTGCCCACGGAAGAAGAGCTGCGCAACGAGCTGGATCGCGAACGGGCGCGGCTTGAAGACGTGGCAGCCAACACCCAATAACCGCCTCTCGTGTGTTTTTTCAGCAACGCCTACCCCAAGAACGCTATCCTGCACGTCACCGGCCGCATCCCATTGCCCTCCAATCCAGGTGTTGCGGACCTCCCCTCACGAATTGGAAACCGAAGCCCAATGGCCTCACTGAACAAACAGCAAAAACGCGCCAAGCGCGCCAAAGACAAAGCCAAACAGATCCGCATGACCGGGCGCAAATCGATCCCGATGTATGGCGACCCGGCCCACGCCACCGCCCAGCCGCCGGTCTACGTGCTGGAACTGTTCGCCAAACTGCGCGACGCCGAGGCCATCAGCCGCAGTGAAATGCTCGATACGCTGCTCGCATCCCTGAGCGTGATGATCAATGAGCGCCCAGGCCTGCTCGACCTGAAAAACGCCGAAAACGAAAGCATGGCGGCGACCAACCTGGCCGCCGACATGCTGGTGGACTACCGCATGTGGGTCGATGAAATGGACCGCGAGACCGCCCAGCGCTGGCTCAGCACACCGGAGTTCATCAAGGACTTCAGCGAGGCACTGGACCGCTACCGCCAGACCCTGGAAGAACCCGCCAGCGAATAAACCGACCGGTTATTCGTCACCGTTCCAATGGAACACCAGGTTGCGCGCGGCCCCGCTGCCTATCTCAGCAGTGTCGCGCCGCGCCTCACCATTGCGCGTCGCCACCACGTCGTACTTGCCCGGCGGCAATTGCACGTAAACCAGCGGCCCGGCCTCATCCAGCGTCAACAGCGTTTGCCCCGACGCGTTCTGGACGGTGACCTCCACATCCGGGATGTATTTGTTTTCCGGGCCAACCGCGAATGTCATGTGCAAGTTGTAACCCTGGGCCTGCCCGATGGCCCGGGCCTCATCCTCACCGATACCGCCCGACAGGTAAGTGATGCCGTTCTGCTGCATGGGTTGGACCTGGACGCCTGCGTTGTCGATGGGCGCGAGGTTGGTGGCGTTGAGGGCGATGGGGAACAGCAGGATGCTGATGGCAACGAAAGGCAACAACAAATGGTGGAGGGATTTCATGATGGAAACTCCCGCGCTCAGGAAAAAACCAAGTGTGGCTGCTTGTTTGATTATTAATCGTCCCTATGGGTTTAGACCGATTGGAACTTGCCCACACTGCGGATTGGAATAGAGGAATTCAGATAATCCCCTCCCAGGACAATAAACAGGCACAACACGAACGCTCATCCGGTTAACCCTTCCAACCCCCGCCCAAAGCTGGCACCATCGCGCCTTTTTTTACGCGACTCCCGGACTTTTCACCGGTAAACCAGGTTCAAACGGCCGTTCGGTTGTTGATGGCGCGACAGTCTGCTGTGCCGATGCGACAACCTGCCACACATCACCGGTTTACCGCCCGTAACGCTGTTGGCTGCCATTCGGACGCATGCTAGCTTGGCCGCCTCGCCAAGGAAGGCAGCCAACAGCAAGGGAGCACATACCATGAGGACCGCACATGGCCCAGGCCACGCCCGCGCTTGAAATCCGCAACCTGCACAAACGCTACGGACAGCAGGAGGTGCTCAAAGGCGTCTCGCTGACCGCCCGCGACGGCGATGTGATCTCGATCCTCGGATCCTCCGGGTCCGGCAAATCCACATTCCTGCGCTGCATCAACCTGCTGGAAAACCCCAACCAGGGCCAGATCCTGGTGGCCGGCGAAGAGCTCAAGCTCAAAGCCGCAAAGAACGGTGAACTGGTGGCCGCCGACGGCAAACAGATCAACCGCATGCGCAGCGAGATCGGTTTTGTCTTCCAGAACTTCAACCTTTGGCCGCACATGAGCGTGCTCGATAACATCATCGAAGCGCCACGCCGGGTGCTTGGCCAGAGCAAGGCCGAAGCCGTCGAAGTGGCCGAAGCGCTACTGGCCAAGGTCGGTATTGCCGACAAGCGCCACGCCTACCCGGCCGAACTGTCCGGCGGCCAGCAACAACGCGCCGCCATCGCCCGCACACTGGCGATGCAGCCCAAGGTGATTCTGTTCGACGAACCCACCTCCGCCCTTGACCCGGAAATGGTCCAGGAAGTACTTAGTGTGATCCGCGCCCTGGCCGAAGAAGGACGCACCATGCTGCTGGTCACCCATGAAATGGGGTTCGCCCGTCAGGTTTCCAGCGAAGTCGTGTTCCTTCATCAGGGCCTGGTCGAGGAGCAAGGATCGCCACAGCAGGTCTTCGAAAACCCGCTTTCGGCGCGCTGCAAACAATTCATGTCCAGCAACCGCTAACGGAGCAGTACACATGCAGACCTACAAGAAATTCCTCCTGGCCGCAGCGGCCAGCCTGGTCTTCTCGGCCAGCGCCATGGCGGCCGACAAACTGAAGATGGGCATCGAAGCGGCCTATCCGCCGTTCAACAACAAAGATGCCAGCGGCAACGTGGTCGGCTTCGACAAGGACATCGGCGATGCCCTGTGCGCCAAGATGAAAGTCGAGTGCGAAGTGGTCACTTCCGACTGGGACGGCATCATCCCGGCCCTGAACGCCAAGAAGTTCGACTTCCTGATCTCGTCGCTGTCGATCACTGAAGAACGCAAGCAGGCCGTGGACTTCACCGACCCGTACTACTCCAACAAACTGCAATTCATCGCGCCAAAAAACGTCGACTTCAAAACCGATAAAGCGTCACTCAACGGCAAGGTCATCGGGGCACAACGCGCCACCCTCGCTGGCACCTGGCTGGAAGATGAAATGGGCAGCGACATCACCATCAAGCTCTACGACACCCAGGATAACGCCTACCTGGACCTGACCTCCGGCCGCGTCGACGCGATCCTGGCGGACAAATACGTGAACTACGACTGGCTGAAAACCGATGCGGGCCGTGATTACGAATTCAAGGGCGACCCGGTGGAGGAAAGCGACAAGATCGGCATCGCCGTGCGCAAAGGTGACCCGCTGCAAAACAAGCTGAACGCGGCCTTGAAAGAAATCGTAGCCGACGGCACCTATAAAAAGATCAACGACAAGTACTTCCCGTTCAGTATCTATTGATATTGACGTGCCTGGCCGGCGCAGCTGCCTGGCAGCGCCGGCCCTTAGCAAAGCCTGCCGCGATATGAATTCTTACCCATGATGATCGATCTCTACGGATTCGGCCCGGCGCTTGCCGCCGGCGCGCTGATGACCGTCAAGCTGGCACTGTCGGCCTTGAGCCTGGGGCTGGTGCTCGGCCTGCTTGGCGCCTTGGCCAAAACCTCGCCATACAAGCCGCTGCAATGGCTGGGCGGCACCTATTCGACACTGGTTCGTGGCATCCCGGAATTGCTCTGGGTGCTGTTGATCTATTTCGGCACCGTCAACCTGATGCGTGCCCTGGGTGAGTATTTCGGCAAACCCGACCTCGCCCTCGACGCCTTCGCCGCCGGGGTGATTGCCCTGGGCCTGTGCTTTGGCGCCTACGCCACAGAAGTCTTTCGCGGCGCGATCCTGGCGATCCCCAAGGGCCATCGTGAGGCCGGCGTAGCCCTGGGCCTATCGAAGTGGCGGATCTTCACCCGATTGATCATGCCGCAGATGTGGCGCATCGCCCTGCCTGGCCTGGGCAACCTGTTCATGATCCTGATGAAGGACACCGCGCTGGTCTCGGTGATCGGCCTGGAAGAAATCATGCGCCATGCGCAAATCGGCGTGACCGTGTCCAAGCAACCGTTCACCTTCTATACGGTCGCAGCGCTCATGTACCTGGGCCTGACAGTGCTCGCCATGATTGGCATGCACCTGCTGGAACGACGCGCCGCCCGTGGATTTACCAGGAGCACCCAATGAACTGGGACGTCATCATCAAGTGGCTGCCAAAGCTGGCCCAGGGCGCCACACTGACCCTGGAGCTGGTGGCCATCGCCGTGATCGCCGGGCTGCTGCTGGCGATTCCCCTGGGCATCGCCCGCTCTTCGCGCCTATGGCAGGTGCGGGCATTGCCCTACGCCTACATCTTCTTTTTCCGTGGCACGCCGCTGCTGGTCCAGCTGTTTTTGGTCTATTACGGCCTGGCGCAGTTCGATGCCGTGCGCAGCAGCGCGCTGTGGCCGTACCTGCGGGATCCGTTCTGGTGCGCCACAGTCACCATGACCCTGCACACCGCCGCCTACATCGCCGAAATCCTGCGCGGCGCGATCCAGGCCATCCCACGGGGCGAGATCGAAGCCGCACGGGCCCTGGGCATGTCGCGGCCCAAGGCGTTGTTCTACATCATGCTTCCCCGTGCCGCGCGCATCGGCCTGCCGGCCTACAGCAACGAAGTGATCCTGATGCTCAAGGCCAGTGCCCTGGCGAGTACCGTGACCTTGCTGGAACTCACCGGCATGGCCCGGACCATCATTGCCCGGACCTACCTGCCGGTAGAGATCTTCTTCGCCGCCGGTATGTTCTACCTGTTGATGTCTTTCCTACTGGTGCAAGGCTTCAAGCAGCTGGAGCGCTGGTTGCGCGTCGATGCCTGCCAAGGGCGCTGACAGCGGCGTGCTGACGGGCGAGGCCCTGCTCGCCCGCTTCACGGCGCTGGACGCGTTTCTCACGACGCACCAGGCACTGTGGAAACCACGTCCGTTCACCCATCTGCAGCTGCCTTGGCAAACGTCCCACCCGGAACTGTCCCGATGGCTACGCCAGCGTTCACTGGAAGCGGCGGAAAATGACCATCATCAGCCATGGTTGATGGCAGACGCGCCAGCGCCATTTCCGGAATTGGCCGCTGTCTCCCGTGCATTAAGCGCGGTCGCACAATTGCCCGCCAGTACACTCGAAGCCCCAAGCCATCGCCTCAACGTCGACGTGCCCGGGCGCAAATGGCAACAGATCGAAGCCTTCGCCAGCCGCCTGCACTTCACCACCCAACCGACCCACTGGCTGGATTGGTGCGCCGGCAAAGGCCACCTCGGTCGACGCCTGCTGCACGGTGCTCAGCAACTGACCTGCCTGGAGTACGACCCCGCCCTGGTCGCCTGCGGCCAACAACTGAGCCAGCGCCATCACCTGCCCGCCACGCACGTGCAACAAGACGTGCTGGCAGCGGACGCCGTCCAGGCGCTCCACCCCGGACACACGCCTGTGGCCCTGCACGCCTGCGGCGACCTGCATGTGCGTTTGATGCACCTGGCCAGCGCCGTCGGCTGTGCACAACTGGCTATCGCACCGTGCTGTTACAACCGCATCAGCAGCGAGCGCTATCAAGCGCTGTCCGACGCCGCCAAGGGCTCTGCCCTACAGCTGTCGCTCGACGATCTCAGCCTGCCGCTGACCGAAACCGTCACCGCTGGCGCCCGCGTCAGAAGACAACGGGACCACTCCATGGCCTGGCGCCTGGGTTTCGACCTGCTGCAACGGCACATCAGGGGGCGCGACGACTACCTGCCTACCCCCTCACTGCCCAGCGCCTGGCTGGAAAAATCCTTCGCCCAGTACTGCATCGATCTCGCGGCCCTGAAAGACTTATCCACAGTCGGCACGCCGGATTGGCTCGCCCTGGAAGCAGCAGGCCATCAACGCCTGGCCGAGGTGCGCAACCTGGAGTTGCTGCGAGGCCTTTTCCGACGGCCACTGGAGCTTTGGCTGGTGCTGGATCGGGCGCTTTTCCTCAGTCAAAAAGGCTACCAGGTTCGCCTCGGTACCTTCTGCGAAACACCGCTCACCCCGCGCAATCTGATGTTGCTGGCAGAGCGTTGCTGAGATGAAACACCCTGTGGATAACTCTGTTGATGAAATAAACTCGGATCCAATCAATTCGCGATTTCCTGACCGAATCAACGTTGGTCATTTTTTGTTCATATGGATAAAAAACCATGAAAACAGGCATTTGCGACGAAATGCGAAAGCGGTCACAAAATCGCAAGATGCCCTACGTCTCATCCTGCCCGTTGTGCATAAGCGTCTAAGCGAAACGACATAACCGCCGAATTCCGTGCTGCCCCGCGCCAGTCATTGCCTCCACCGCGCCCGTGCTATTCAACAGCCCAACGTATCGTGATCGACCTGGCCCTCAAACCCGCCTTCGACATCCCACCCTGCCACCTGGCCGGCCTTCAACTCGGCAAAAGCCACAAATTCAGCCACCCCGTCGACGCCGCAGACCAACCGCTCAGCGCCGCCCTGCACCGGGCTGAACAGGCCGAAGCCCAACTCCACGGCATGCAAAACAGCCGCACTTGGCGAGCCCTGAACAAACGGCGAAACCTGCTCCACCGCACCTAAGCCGGGCTTGCGCAAAAATAGTCAGAATTCAGGGGTTTACAGAACGCACCCAATCGCTATAATCGTCGCCCACACGCCGGTATAGCTCAGTTGGTAGAGCAACTGACTTGTAATCAGTAGGTCCCGGGTTCGACTCCTGGTGCCGGCACCATACAAGGTTCCATAGAAAGCTTTCAAAATCTCTGGAACCCCCGAAAAACCCGCCTTCTGGCGGGTTTTTTCGTTTTGGCGTTCCATCGATTTCCGTCAGAAACTGGTGGATTCCAACCGTTTTAAGGGTAGAGTTTGGGATACAGGTCACTTCGATAAAAGGGAGTACCCTTATGTCGCGCACCACAGCTCCGCTCTCCGACGCAGCTTGCCGCTTGGCAAAACCTACAGACCGCGCCTACAAGCTTTTCGACGGCGATGGCCTCTACCTCCTAGTCCAACCCAATGGCCGCAAAGGCTGGCGGCTCCGTTACGTCAAACCTGACGGACGCGAAGGATTGACCTCGTTTGGCAACTACCCTGTCATCGGCCTCGCCGATGCGCGCCGCAAGCGCTTGGAGGTCAAGCGAATGCTGGCGGATGGCATTGACCCCATAGAGACCAAGCACCAAGCCAAGGCGGAAGCCGTGATCAAAGGCAGAACCTTTGAAAGCGTTGCGCTGGACTGGCACACGGAAATGTCGGCCAAGTGGGCACCAGGCCACTCCAAGACAGTGATGAGCCGCCTCAAAACCCACGTGTTCCCGCTGATCGGCGCCCGCGCCATTGTCGACCTCGACACCCATGACCTCATGCAGCCCTTGGAAGCGATCAAGAAGCGCGGAACGATAGACGTTGCTTTAAGGGTACAAAACTACCTGCAGAGCATCATGCGCGAGGCAAAACGCCTCCGGCTTATCACCGCAAACCCTGCTTACGACCTCGAAGGCTCGATCAAAGCCCCGCGGGTGGTACATCGCCCCGCTCTACCCTTATCACGACTGCCGGAACTGCAGGAGCGGATCGACACCTATAAAGGCCGCGCACTTACCCGCCTGACGGTGATGCTATCGCTGCATGTGTTTGTACGCTCCAGCGAGCTACGTTTCGCACGCTGGAGCGAGTTCGACCTCAAGCGCGGCACCTGGGAGATACCGGACACTCGGCCAGCGCTGGAGGGAGTACCCTTTTCCACAAGGGGTACGAAGATGGCAGGGGATATCCATTTAGTACCCTTATCGCCGCAAGCGGTGACTCTGCTTGAACAGATCCACGCCCTCACCGGTAAATTCGCGTTGGTCTTCGCAGGGGATGCCAAACCCTGGAAGCCCATGTCCGAAAATACCGTGAACAACGCGCTACGGACGATGGGATACGACACCAAAACCGATATCTGCGGGCATGGGTTTCGTTCAATGGCCTGCAGCGCACTGATCGAGTCCGGACTGTGGTCCGAGACCGCCATTGAAAGGCAGATGAGCCACAAGGAACGCAACAACGTCCGCGCCGCTTACATCCACAAGGCCGAGTTCATCGAGGAGCGCAGGCTGATCATGAACTGGTGGAGCCGGTACCTGGAGACCAACCGGCAGGAGCATGTCACTCCACACGAATTCGCGAACCAGACCGGAGCGAACGTTACTCGCCTAAAAGCAAAACGTGGCGCAACCGAGTAAGCGCTCGGTCTTCATATCTCAGTGATCCGCTTTTCCACGCGGGTCCATCCAAACAGGGCTGCAAAGCCGCCCTGCTTGGATCGACCTCACTTAAAAAATCGAAAGTCCAAGTAACTGTCTGTGGAAAACCACTGATTTCCACCGGTGGATAATTTCATCCACAGCCGCAGAACTCCCGAAAATTCGAGCCTTGACCCGAATTATCCACAGGCGTAGAAAAGATCGGGCAAAGCGCTGTCGTTGACAGCAACCCAGGTAGCCAGAACCTTTAAGGCTACGCCACACCGTGGTGGTTCTCCCAAAGTGCGATTAGCGTCCGGCAGCTCGCACGCTCACAGCGATGTGATGGATGCCTACTTTTACCAGTGTGCCCACTGCGGCAACTCATCCCCTTTCATAGCTGCCCTGCAGCAATCCATCCGCTTGGCCATTTCATTGCGCCAACCTGCGCCCGTCTCTTTCTTACGGAAAGAGACGGGCGCTCCTACCGCTGCTGCAGCCCACCTCGTACAAGGCTTTGCGGCATTCCCCCTCGTGACAATCGGCGTGACAAACACCGAAGTCACCAGCAACAGCGATGCAGATGATGATGCCGCAGACCAGGGAATGGACTGCACCTGAGTGACAGTCAGGCATGCCCCGGTCATCGCGTCACTGCCTTCACCCGACTCAGGATCTCGCGGCGCTGGTCTCGTCAGCCAGTGCAGCCTCCACCCGCCCACTTCTTCGGAAGTGCCCAGGAGGTCAGATCATGAGATGCCCAAGCTCCCGGTCGTAAGGAGCCGCAAGTCCCGCGTTAGTGGACAACCCTCACAGGTCGCAGGGGCCTTGATCCCTGATAACACTCAACATTCTTGGCGGGATGACGTGGGGAAGGTTTCAAAGATTTTGGCTTCGAGAGGAGTTTGATCATGGCGTTGGTCGGTAAACGAGATGGGCGTAATTTTGGCTATGGTCGGCAGCTGAGCTATGCCGGGCCGCAGGCATTGCGGGATCTGTTTGGCGGCGGGCGTTACGGCACGATCAGGGCGCACAGTGATCGGTGGCAGGCGTTTGTGCGATGGTGTCGGTCGAAGGATGGGCCCGGGTTTAACGATGCACGGCAAATAGATCGGCAAACCTTGGTGGACTACGCGATACATCTGCGTCACCACGTTGAACAAGGCGACCTTGCCATCACCACCGCGCAAAACCGGTTGTCCAGTGTGAATCGGACCATGGCCGCGCTTCGCGGTGATCAATATGTGAAAGTGCCGAGTCCGAGCAAGGCGCTGGGAATGCAGCGAACCAGTGTTCGCCGCTCGGTGCCGCAAGGCCAAGACCGCGAACAGGTGAAGCGGATCGTAGACGCCCTCTGCGAACACCAACTGCCACGCGCCGCGGCTATCGTTCAATTAGCGCGAGCCACCGGCATGCGCTTACGCGAGGCCATTTTGGCCGACCTACCGCGTCTAAAAGATGAGGCCGAACAACTTGGCAAGATCAACATCCAGGACGGCACCAAAGGGGGCCGTTCAGGTGCGTCGGCACCTCGCTGGATTACGGCAGATAATCATATTCGTGACGCACTGAGGTTTGCCGGACAGGTCTCACCCAACGGCAGCTGCAACCTGCTGGCACCGAACGAAAGTTACCTCGATTTCCAACGGGAAATCGTCCGTACCGCCCGAGACATCCTTCATCAGCACAACCTCAAAGGCTTCCACGAATTGCGCGCGGCTTATGCGTGCGAACGCTATGAGCAGATCACCTGTCACGTAGCGCCTATCAACGTAAACGATCCATCACCCACACATTCAAAGCCGCCCATTGAAGCCCGATGCTGCGCTCCCGATCTCTTTCCGGAGCCAGCACCTCATGATGCGTCCCGACGCCAAAGTCGAAAAAGTTTACCTTTAC
>NZ_CAXAPD010000017.1:0-138126 GCF_963970515.1 Pseudomonas sp. RL_5y_Pfl2_73
GCAAACCTATCGCGAGACTCCACTTCAATCGTAGCCAAAAATATCTTGGGATTTTTGACAAAGACAAAGTCGAAACGCGCCACCCTATCAACTCACTCGACGAGATCTATGAGTTTTCAGCCTCGCTCAAAGAGACGATATCTTTTTACCAAGAAGCCTGAGCAAGGACTTCCCAGTCCTTTGCCTACAGGCCCAGGGACTGGGATTACGCTAATCTCCGGCCAATAGCTGGTATTGGTGACTGCCAGCTTTCGGCCGATTCTGTTGAAAAAGTAGCTCCCCTGGCTGGCCTCCGGCAAAATCTGCGCATTGGCCAGCAGGGAAGCACGCAGCATGATGGGACAGTTATCGAGTGGGCAGGAGCGGCTGTTTTACTCGTTCAACCTTGAAGATCACATTCCAGCCAATCATCTTCTGCGCAGCATTGATCGGTGTCTTGATCTGAGCGACCTGCGCCATTACCTCGCCGATTTCTATAGCCCGATTGGGCGTCCGTCGATTGATCCTGAACTGATGATCCGCATGCTGATCGTCGGCTACTGCTATGGCATCCGCTCCGAACGGAGGTTGTGCGAAGAGGCCCATTTGAACCTGGCGTATCGCTGGTTCTGCCGGTTGAGCCTTGAAGATGAAGTCCCCAACCACTCGACCTTTTCCAAAAATCGACACGGCCGTTTTCGGGACAGCGATCTCTTTCGCTGGCTGTTCAATGAAGTGCTGCGTCGTTGCATGGACGCAGGCTTGGTCAAAGGTGAAGGTTTTGCCGTGGACGCCAGCATCATCAAAGCGGATGCCAGCCGGCAGCGCGGTGTACCGGGCGATGAACAGGTCAACTGGAGCGATCCGGCCCTGAGCACCCGAGCCGTGCGTGAGTATCTTGAAGCACTCGATGAAGAGGCTCTGGCCGAAACGCTACCCATAAATATAAATGCCGTCCAGCAGAGGTTCCGACCGAGTGAGTGTCATGCAAACGTCCACCAGTAAATCTTGAAACTGAGGCTGTATCTCGACGTTGGACACGGAGAGGATATAACCGTCTGCGTCGATGCCACGAGGATGGAGTTGCTCCATGAAGCCTTCCGTGAGCTGTGTTCCGAGATAGCAGAACTAATAGTGTGAACGGCTAGCCCCCCCTTACCGACAACACAAACAACCGCTGACCACCGGCTTATCGGGGTCGTTTTCGAGAAATGTGACCACGACTTCCATGCCCGTCCGGGGCGGCCCAATCTCACAACGCCAATCGGAGGCCGCCTTTAGCCAACAACGACTCTTGTCGTCAAATCTATCTTCGCGGTCCCAGGGGAACTTGACCTTGATCCGCCCGAAGCGCCGATCACTCTGGCTCCCCTCGTCTTCTAGAGCGACGACTACAGCGCTCTGGAGGCTTGGCACCAGAGGTTTCTTGTGAGCCAACGGCGGACGATAGGAAACATCCCACGGAAGAACGATAAAGCGGTTGCGGTAACCCTGATGAAAGCCATCTTCGCTCCCAGTGTGGTCACTGGCGACGTTCTCACCCCATTCCTGTGGTTGCCGGCCTTCGTGGATGACCTGGGTCAGTAGCCATAGGGTGTTCCAATCTTGGCGCGGATGGCCTGAGATTTCCAGCACATGCCCGCTGACTAACCGAGTCTGGTCACTTTGCCCCTCAGCTTGTCGATAGGCCGCATGGCGGCGCTCCATAGTACGAAGACGTATCTGTTTGCCGTGCTCATGACCGGTCAAACGCTCCGGCCTGTCATCTTTTTCAATGTCCAGCTGTTGCTCGGAATTATTGCGGTGCGAGATACGACTGGTGAGCTGTCCCAAACGCAAGTTGATGCGTTTGATCAGTGGCTCGTTGGCCACCCTATCGCGCTCATGCTTATAAGCGGTGGGTTGCCCAACCCGAGGGAAAGCCGACTGATCATCGCCAAACACCAGCACGTGGCCTTGAGCACTGTGCTGAAAGTGAAAGTGGATACCCTCTTCTTCGCACAAGCGCTGAATAAAGTGCAAATCCGTTTCGTCATACTGGGTGCAGTAGTCACGCTCGGGATAGGTCGCCTCTAGATGAAACCGATAGGCGTCGCCCAGAATACCGTGCTCTTCCAGTACCAAGGCAACGATTCTCGGCACCGAGAACTGTTGATAGATCCGATGGTTGATGCGGTGGCGCAAGTAGGACAGGTGCGGTACGAGGGCCAGCGTCAAACGCTGACCGTTGCTGCTTTGAGCGATGTGGTAGACCCGCCCATGAATGCCGTTGCCCTTCGAGTCGAAGGTCAGAAAAGCCTCTACGTCGAAGAGGCTGTCGAGATCCAGGTCAGGCTGCTCGCTAACAAACTCCACGCTAAAGAAATAAGGCCTGCTGATAGCCTCCTTCCCAGTGAATGCGAGCACTTGAAAAGCTTGCTCAAAACCGTCGATTGTCAAACTGAAGTGCGTTTGATTGGTTGGATTGAACATCCGCTGTTCTCTTTTTACATAGTCGGCGCAATGAACCGAAAAACTCCAGGTAATGCTGGACTGATGAATAAACAGGTATAACCCACCCGCCCAGCGCCCCTGTATATTGGTGTTTGCGTCTTACTTTCCAGACAGACAGCTCAAGTCAGATCACACACCACTCTTCACTTTGGTCCAGATCCGCGTGCGGATCCGCTCCAACTTCAATGGCAGTGGTTCAAGTGGAATAAGTGTTGCGACAGTTTTTTTGTCTGGATAAATCCAAGGGTTGTCTCGCAGCTTCTGCTCGACGAACTCAGCAGCATCCTTATTGGCGTTAGGGTATAGCGTGTGGTTTGAGGTCTTGGCAATAACTTCTGGTCGCATCATATAATTAATGAACGCCAGGCCTTCTTTGGGGTGGGGAGCATCTTTTAGCAGGACCAAATTCTCCGACCAGGCCAGCGCTCCTTCGCGAGGAAGGCTGTAGGCAATCTTGCGTCCAGTATTGGCCTTCTCGTTGATGGCCTGTGCGGCAAGGGCACCATTAGCCCATCCGACAACTGCACAAATATTGCCGTCAGCCAGGTCAGCGTCGATTCTGGAGGAGTCGAAATAGAGGACATAAGGGCGGATTTTCAACAGCAAGGCTTGGGCTTTCTGGTAATCATCCGGGTTCTTGCTGTTGCTAGGGAGGCCAAGGTAGTTCAAAGCAATCGAAATGATCTCACTTGGAGAGTCAAGCATTGCCACACCACACGACTGGAGCTTACTGATGTTTTCTTCTTTGAAGATCAGGTCCCAGCTATTCACCGGAGCACTATCACCCAGCGCACCCCTGACTTTGTCAACGTCATAACCAATGCCGGTAGTGCCCCATAGATAGGGCACAGCGTAGCGATTACCAGGGTCATTGACCGCGAGCTGGGACAAGAGATCAGGATCGATGTGTGAAAAGTTACTCAGTTGACTACGATCCAACGGCTGAAGGACTCCCGCCTGGATCAGGCTGGGCAACACATTGGAGGTCGCCACAACCACGTCATACCCGGTGCGCCCAGCCATGACTTTGCTCTGCATGATTTCGGCGCTGTCGAACGCGTCCATATGCACGCTCGTACCAGTTTCCTGCTCGAACTCCTTTGGCGTCTCCGGTGCGAGCAACCCGAACCAGTTATACAGATACATCTCGGGCTCTGCAGCCGCCACTGATGTGCTTATCCCTGCACAGAGAAGCGAGGCGGAAAAAATGGTTCGCAAATGTGACTTTCTCATGCAACATCCTTGTCAAGACGATATGCCCTCATGGCCATCGTAAACCTAGCAGTTAATATACCGGGTGTTACCGGATAGTAAATACCCACGAATACTTACCTTTGACCTGTCATTCCCTAACCCTAAAGGGGTAGAAAATGCCGTTTGACCTGCACAGCCTGGCTTGGCATCGATCGATTGGGAAGCTGATCATGCAGCTCAATCGTCCAGATTTCTGGAGTTCACTTGTTCGCACATTGAATGAATATGTACAGATCGACAATTGGGTTGTATTGATTTTCAGCAACCAACACGTTCAGGTCGTTAGCCTTCCTGAGATCGCAGACGCGGAAGAAGTCGACGCATTCATTCATCGCTACGTGAAGGGTCTTTACTTGCTGGATCCGTTCTATATAGCTAATCGGGAAAATCCACAGAGTGGTTTCTTTCACCTATTGGATATTGCACCGGAATACTTTCTTGAAACCGAGTATTACCATCAGTACTTTGCACAGTACATCTCCAAGGATGAGGCGCAGTACAATGTCCAACTCGACCCCGACAGAACGTTATGCATGTCCATCGGCAGCAAAATCCACTTTAGCCAAGAACAAATAACCATGCTCGACATTATCAAACCGTGGGTGACTGCATTGATGCATCAGCGCATGGGTTTTGAAACTGACGTAGAAAAACACCTGATTGAGCCGCCTCTGTGGCCAGAAACGGTCAATCAGCTTGGCACGCAAATAACAGCACGCGAGAGTGACGTACTCCGTTTATTACTCAGCGGCTTCTCCAATAAAGAAATAGCCGGAAAGCTGTCCCTCTCGGCGGAGACCATAAAAGTTCACCGCCGCAACATCTACGCAAAATTAAATATCAAGTCGCAATCAGAGCTATTTGCTCGATTTTTCATGCCCCGGCAGAATATTCCCGCTACGCATTGATGTCAGGGCATCAGGCTGATTGGCGCGCTCATGCGCCTGCAAGCATCCAGTTCAGATTCTGCACCGCCGCGCCAGCAGCACCCTTCCCAAGATTGTCAAACACCGCAGCCAGCAAAACCTGCCCCGTCTCATCATTCTCAAACACCGACAACCGCAAATCGTCAGTTCCGTTAAGCGTTTGAGGATCAAGGGAGGTCAACGCTTTAGATTCCTGCATCGACATCACCTGTACATGGCGCGCATCGGCGTAGTGCTGCATCAAACACGCATGCAACTGACCCGCGTTCACGCCTGGTGCCAACAATCGGGTTTGCAAGGGTATGGTCAGCACGATCCCCTGCCGGAAAGCGCCATAGGCCGGCACAAATATCGGCCGCTCCGTCAGCCCGCTTTGCTGCTGAATCTCCGGAATATGCTTGTGTGCCAGCCCCAGCCCATAGACCTGAAACGCCGAGGCCTGTGCTGCGCCTGCTCCTTCATGCTCTTGCACGCCGACGCGCCCTTTTCCGGAATAACCCGACACGGCATGAATGCTCAGCGGGTAATCCTTGGGCACTAATCCGGCCTCCAGCAACGGGCGCAGCAACCCGATCGCCCCCGTTGGATAGCAACCGGGATTGCTGACCCGTCGCGCAGCGGCGATGCGTTGGACCTGTTGCCGACTCATCTCTGCGAAGCCATAGGTCCAGTCTGGATGGGTGCGGTGCGCCGAACTCGCATCGATCACCCGAACGGCGGCGTTTTCGATGGTCGCTACAGCGTCGCGTGCGGCTTGGTCGGGCAAGCAGAGAATGGCGATGTCGCAGTGGTTGATGGCTTCGGCGCGACGTTGCGGATCCTTGCGATGTTCGGGGCTGAGTGTGAAAAGCCGCAGATCGCTGCGCTCGCGCAGACGTTGATGGATTTGCAACCCGGTGGTGCCTTGGTCGCCATCGATGAATACAAGGGGACTTGCCATGGAATGCTCTCGGACATTGGAAATCAGGAGCCCAATCTTCAGCGACGCTCTAAGATAGTAAAAGTTGAATTTACAAACGATGAAATTCAGTTTTTCTGAACAAGGAATCGCTCATGCGCGAAATCAGCCTCGACCGTCTGCGCACGCTGGTCGCGATTGCCGACCTGGGATCCTTTGCCGAAGCGGCCCGTGTGCTGCACCTTGCACCACCCACCGTCAGTCTGCATATCGCCGACCTGGAGTCGCGCGTGGGCGGCAAGCTGTTGTCGCGCACGCGCGGGCGCGTTCAGCCTTCAGCGATAGGGAACACGCTGGTGGAACGCGCACGGCGCCTATTGGCAGACGCAGAGCAGGCGCTCGAGGACGTGGAGCGTCAGGTTCAAGGATTGGCCGGGCGCGTGCGACTGGGCGCCTCCACAGGGGCCATCGCACAGTTGTTGCCGCATGCGTTGGAGACGTTGAGCCAACGCCACCCCGCGATCGATGTACAAGTCGCGGTGCTCACGTCGCAGGAAACCCTCAAGAAACTTGCCGAGGGCGCTTTGGAGGTTGGTTTGGTTGCGCTGCCGCAGTCCCCGGTGAAGGGCTTGCGGATCGAGCCGTGGCGACGGGACCCAGTCATGGCCTTCCTGCCGGCTCGCTGGGAGTGCCCACAGGTTGTGACCCCCGACTGGCTGTCCGCTCAACCATTGATTTTGAATGACAGCACCACGCGCCTTTCGCGCTTGACTGCGCAGTGGTTCACCAGTGATGGCCGGCAGCCTGAGCCGCGCATTCATCTGAACTACAACGACGCGATCAAGAGCCTGGTGGCGGCAGGATATGGTGCGACGTTGTTGCCCCATGAGGCGGCCACGCCATTGCTTGATAACAGAATCGTCATGCGGCCTTTGAAGCCCTTATTGTGGCGTCAACTGGGGATTGCCCACCGCAGTCGGGACATCGAACGGCCTACGCAACATGTGCTGGATGTGTTGTGGGAGTTGAGTGCGCAGTGACTTTGTCAAAGGAGAACCCGGCATGCCGACAGTGGACATGAGGTATTCTGCGCGGCGTTAAACACGATCCAGGCCTGCGGTGTGCAACCGATGGTCACGCCCCCTTGATCGATCTGATGGCGCGCACCAGGAGGTCTGCATGTTGATTGGACATCGATTCGAGCGCACCGCCCAGAATGACCTGCTCCTTCTAATGGGTGTTTTCCTGGCACTATTGGAAACTCACGTCATCGCCTTGGTACCCGCTCTGTTTACCGGGCGGCTGCGCGTCGGCGCCTTTCGAACGGGCACGACCACCCTCTATTGGGCCGAGCAACCGCTCACCTTTTCATTCAACCTGCTGGTGGGCATGGCCGAGGTGTTGATCATCCGATTCATCGCCTGGGGCTGCCTGCGCACGGCGATCCAAGGCCGGATGAATTCCAATCCCTGAGAGCGGTCAATTCGACCACAGCGCCACATAAGCCTCAAAGCAGCCGTTAAATGGCAGAATGATCGTTTCGGAGACCCCCATGCTTCGCGTATTTGAACAAAGACTCGACCCCTTCCCACCCGACGAGGTACCGCCGCCACCCGAAGGCCTGGCTCGGTTTCTGTGGGCGTGCACACGGGGGGCCCGCGGTTACATCCTTACGTTTGCGCTGCTCAGCGCCGGTGTGTCGATCTACGAAGCCTGGCTGTTTTCCTTCCTCGGCCAAGTCGTGGATCTGCTCTCGACCTGGCAGGCCGGCGGTGAGGCGGCGGCGCAGGAGCGTCGCGTGCTGTGGGGCATGGGCATCGTCATGGTGGCCAGTATTGGGCTGGTGGCGTTGCGCACCATGGTGCAGCACCAGATATTGGCGATCAATCTGCCGTTGCGGCTGCGTTGGGACTTCCACCGCCTGATGCTGCGGCAAAGCCTGTCGTTTTTTTCCGATGAGTTCTCCGGCCGAGTCACCACCAAGGTGATGCAGACGGCGCTGGCCGTGCGCGACGTGCTGTTCACCCTGATCGAGATCGCACCCGGGATCGGCGTGTATTTCATCGCGATCATCGCATTGGCCGGTGGCTTCGCCCTGAAACTGATGCTGCCTTTCCTGGCCTGGATCGTGTTGTTCGGGCTGGCCATGCTCTATTTCGTGCCCCGCCTGGGGAAAGTCGGACAGGAACAAGCCCATGCGCGCTCCTCGATGACCGGACGTATCTCGGACGCTTACACCAACATCACGACCGTGAAACTGTTTTCCCACTCCAATCGTGAAGCGCACTTCGCGCGCGCGGCCATGGAGGACTTCAAGCAGACCGGCTTTCGCCAGATGCGCCTGGTCAGCCAGTTCGAGATCGTCAACCAAGCGTTGGTGGTGGGGTTGATCATGGCAGCAGGCGGTTATGCGCTTTGGCTGTGGCACCAGGGCGAAGTCGGCGCCGGTGCCGTGGCGGCGATCACCGCGATGGCGTTGCGTATCAACGGCATGTCGCATTGGATCATGTGGCAAATGACCTCGCTTTTCGAAAGCATCGGCACCGTGCAGGATGGCATGGCAACCCTGACCCACGGCCCCAAGGTGCAGGATGCGCCGGACGCCGGGGGGCTAGTGACCTCTGGCGGAGCGGTCACCTTCGACAATGTGAGCTTCAACTACAACGGGGAACGCCAGGTGCTCGATGGCTTGAACCTGAACATTCGCCCGGGCGAGAAAATCGGCCTGGTAGGTCGCTCCGGCGCGGGTAAATCCACGCTCATCAACTTGCTGCTGCGTTTCTATGATGTCGACAGCGGGCAGATTCGCATTGACGGACAAGACATTGCCCACGTGACGCAGGACAGCCTGCGCAGCGCCATCGGCATGGTCACCCAGGATACGTCCCTGCTGCACCGTTCCATTCGCGACAACATCGCCTACGGCCGCCCCGATGCAAGCGACACACAAATCCGCCGTGCCGCGGCCAATGCCCAGGCTGACGAGTTCATCAGCCAACTGAGCGACCGCCAAGGTCACAGCGGCTACGACACCTTGGTGGGCGAGCGCGGCATCAAGCTGTCGGGCGGCCAGCGCCAGCGCATCGCGATTGCTCGGGTGATGCTCAAGAACGCCCCGATCCTGCTCCTTGACGAGGCGACCAGCGCGCTGGATTCGGAAGTCGAAGTGGCCATCCAGGAAAGCCTCGATGACATGATGGAGGGCAAGACCGTCATCGCCATCGCCCATCGGCTGTCCACGATTGCGGCGATGGATCGACTGATTGTCATGGATGATGGACGCATCATCGAACAGGGTACCCACGCCGAATTGCTCGCCAAGAACGGTATCTATGCGCGGCTGTGGCACCATCAGAGTGGCGGGTTCCTGGGTGAAGACCGGTGTGAGACCGAGGTTATGGATCAGGTGTGAGCGTCCTTCGGCCCTGGGCAGACAACAGCCGCTTACTTTACCCATCACATCGCCCAATGCTGAGAGGCGCGCGAGACTAGGTTTGAGGCAAGGTCGCCGCCCGTCTTGATGAGTGGGGCACGCCCTGTGCCCCTTGCAGGCTCTTGCCCAGCGTCAGGCCCCCGAGCGAATGCGCTCGACCAGACGCGCCTGGAGTGCTTCCAGTTCCTCGGGATCCGCCTTGCCCCTGCCATGCACACCGGGCGCCTCACCTTCCCAACGAGGGATGATGTGCATGTGAATGTGATAGACCGTTTGCCCGGCCACAGCACCATTGAACTGCGCGACTTGAACCCCGTCCGGCTGCAATTCGTCCACGATGATGCGCGTCAGGCGCTGTACAGCAGACGTCATTGCGCCCAGGACAGCGGGCTCGACCTCAAGGATATTTCGCGCCTGGGAGGCTTTGGGGATGACCAGGACATGGCCGCGCGATTGAGGGAAAAGATCGAGGAAGGCCAACACATCGGCGTCTTCGTAAATCTTGTAGCACGGCGCATCGCCGCGAAGGATCAGCGCAAAAATGTTTTGCGGATCGTACTGACCGTGGAGACTCATGATCACTCCTTGAATGGGTTTAGAGAGGTTGGTGGGCTGCCGGTAAGAGATTTAGCACAGTCAGCGCCCTACTTGAAGCCAAGGGCTGGGCTTGCTCGAGATGGCGGCGGGTCAGTTAGCATCGGGGCTGAATGTCAAGCCGCTTTCACCAGCCCCCAGCAGCGTAACGGCAATCAGCAAGTAGCGCTTATCAGTGCCGAGAAAACTTGGCGACACCAACGCCCCATGGGTATCGACGCCGTAGGCAATCCCGGCGTCGATGCCCATGGCCGAGCCCAGAGACATGGAATCGCTCATGTGGCCGACCTGCAATGGGAACACCGCCGCTGACGAATGGCAGGCGGTTTAACCCGCAACGGTGGCAAGCGGTAGCCAGACCCGAACCTCAAACCCCTCCTGCCGGTCCTTTGCTGGAGACAACAGTTCGATTCGCCCATTGACCCCCTGCACAATCGTCTTGACGATCGCCAACCCCAATCCCGACCCACTGGTTTCGCTCTGACCGCGCACGAAACGTTCGGTCAGCCGCTGCAGGACGGCCACCGGCACCACCGCTCCGGCATTGATCACCCGCAGCAGCGCCTGGTCCGTGAGGGTAACTTCGATGGGTTGATCCATCGCACCGTACTTCAATGCATTCTCGATCAGATTGCGCAACAGGATGCCGAAGGCGTCCGGGTCGACGGTCGAATACACATGGGCCTGGGCAGGAAGTAGCAGCGCGATCTGACGGGTGCTGTTGTGGCGCCACTCATCCACCACATGAGCCAACAAGGGAACCAGGTCCTGGGGCGTTTGCGCGAGCAGTCCACCCCCTTCAGCCTTGGCCAATTGCATGAGTTTTTCCGATAACCGGGCCAATTCGCGCAAAGCGCTTTCGATCGTTTTCGCACGCAACCGCAACGGACCTTCAGGGGCCTCCTGGTACAGCCGCTGGACTTGCGCCAATGTCGCCGCCAAGGGTGTACGCAGCTCATGTGCGCTATTGGCGGTGAAGCTGCGCTCGGCCTCCAGGGCTTTGCGCAAGCGTTCCAGCAGGCGGTTGACCGCGTCCGCCAAGGGGGCGATTTCCGCCGGCAGCCGCGACACCTTGATCGGCGACAGGTCGCCCACCCCACGGGCCTCTACCGCGTAACGACAAACCAGCACGCTGCCCAGGCTCATGCGCACCAATAGCCAGGTCCCCAACAGGCTGATAGGGATCAGCGCCAATAATGGCCACAACAAGGCAAACAAGGCCTGCCGTGCGGCCCCGCGGCGATGGCGCAGTGGCTCGGCGACTTCGATGAATACCGTCCCACGCAGCGCACTGGCGCCATACAGACGGTACTTTCCAGTCCTGGAGAAACCTTCAATCGGATGCTTGCTGAATACCTTCGGGTTGGCATCGTGGGACTGCATCAGGACCCGGCCCCCAGCATCGCGCACCAGATAGCTCAAGTACTCCTTGTGCATCTTCAGGGTGGCAACCTGTTGCGCCTCGCCCGGGTTTTCTCGGTTGCTGATTTCCAGCACGGCCAAGGGCAGGATGCGTTGGGCCGTTTCCTCCAGTGCGCTATCAAAAACCTCGTTCAACTCATGTCGTACCCCACGCCAGGTGCCGACCGTCGCCACCAGCCAGAGCAACGTCATGCCCAGCGTCAGTCCCAGGCCCAGACGCTTTTGCAGACTGAAGGTCGTCTTCATGCCGACACCATCCGATAACCCATGCCCCGCACGGTCTCGATCAGGTCGCGCCCCAGTTTCTTTCGCAATCGACTGATATAGACCTCGATCGTATTGCTCTCGATTTCGGCGCCGAAGGCGTACAGCCGATCTTCGAGTTGTGCCTTGGACAGCAGCGCGCCGGGACGCTGGATGAACGCCTCCAACAGTGCCCATTCCCGCGCAGTGAGGTCCACGGCCACGCCGGCCCGATGCAACGTACGAGCCGTCATGTCGACGTGCAGTTCACCGAGCCTGATCTGGGGATTGGGGTTGCCGCTGTAACGACGGGCCACCGCAGCCACACGGGCCGACAGTTCAAACAGGTCGAAGGGTTTAACCAGGTAATCGTCGGCGCCGGCATTAAGACCGGCGATTCGATCAGATATCTGGTCCTGGGCCGTCAAGATAATCACCGCAGTCACGTCACCTGCGCTGCGCCGCTGACGCAGGAAGTCCAGCCCTCGACCGTCCGGCAACATCAAGTCAAGCAGGATCAGGTCATAAGCGGTGGTACTCACACTGCTGCGTGCATGGGCAAGGCTCTGCACCCAATCAACGGCATGGCCGTCATCGGCGATCTGCTCGCGCACCGCATCTCCCAACCTTGGCGAGTCCTCAACCAATAAAACCCGCATCGGGCAGCTCCTGTAGTCGTGGTGGTACCGCACCTTAGCGGCCTTACCTGACGTGAATCTGAAGATTCAGCTGGTTGTCAGGAATGCACCGTAGGGTATGCCTACAACGAAGCCCCGGCAGGAGACAGATCATGAAATCAGGTTTTATCGCCAGCACTGCGCTGATAAGTGTGCTTGCCAACGGTTACGCCTTGGCCGATGACGACTGCGGCGAACCGGTCAACGACTGGCAACCCCGGGAAACCCTGCGCCTGCAGGTGGAGCAGCGGTACGGCTGGACAGTGCAGCGCATCAAAGTCGACGACGGCTGTTACAAGCTCAAGGGCTTGGACCGCCAGGGCAATGTCATCGAAGCCCGCTACGCACCGGCATCGCTGCACCTGCGCAAGCTCGAGATCTACTTCCGGGACGATGAGGATGCCACCGCCTACCTCACCCCAGCACCCGCACCCGCACCGTGACATTTCGACGCGTTGGCCCTGCCGTTCAGGTTGCTGTCAGCAAGCAGGTCCAGGCTCTCGCCCCAACGATCAAAAGGACAACCCCATGAAAAAAATCATCGCTGCAACCTGCCTCGCCGGCGCCATCATCCTGCCGGGGCTGGCTCAAGCCCGTGAAGTAACCCTCACAACCCAGCTCAAGCGCTACAGCGGCAACGATGCGTACCTGGCGATCTACGTCACCGACGCCAGCGGCAAATACCAGAAAACCCTCTGGGTGGCCGGCAAAAAGGCCAAGTACTACAAGCACCTGACCGACTGGGCCCGTGGAAGCAAGATGAGCCCGAGCGAGTACGACGGCGTCAGCGGCGCCAGCGTTGGCAGCGGCGACACACTCAACGTCAGCGTCGAGCTGGCAGACACCCTGATCGATGCCGGGTATCAGATCCGTATCGATAGCGCCGTCGAGGATAAGCGTGATGCCCGGGCCGACGTCAGCGTGCCACTGACCAGCGAAGGCGCAGGTAAGCCGGCGGCCGGTAATACCTACGTCGAATCCTTTACCTACGATCTGTAGCACCTGCCATTTGCGGAGGCCGAACATGCTTCGCCAGCTCCACGCCCTACCCGGTTTGATCGCCGCCCTTTTGGTCATGCTATTGGCCGTCAGCGGCGCGATATTGTCGCTCGATCCGGCCCTTGAACGGCTGAACAACACGTCCACTGCGGTCGGGCAGGTCAATGTCGCCCAGTTGGCGGGACGCGTCGCCGAGCACTTTCCAGCGGTGGAGCAGATCCAGCGTACGGCCTCCGGTACGGTTATCGTCTACTACAACCGTGACGGCGAGGTCGGCGCCGACGAGGTCGACCCGTTGACCGGTCAAGGCCTGGCACCGTACGAGCCCGGCACGTTCTTACGCTGGATGAAAGACCTGCATCGCTCGCTGTTCCTGGGTTCGCCGGGCCATGGGGTCGCGGGGGCCGGCGCGCTGGTCATGCTGATGCTCTTGGTGTCCGGGGCACTGTTGCTGGTCCGGCGCGTCGGCGGCTGGCGCAACCTGCTGCGTCCACTGCGGGGCAACTTCAGCCAGCGTTGGCATGCTGAACTCGGGCGGCTGGCGTTATGGGGGCTGCTGTTGTCGGCCTTGAGCGGGCTCTATCTGTGCGCCGTGACGTTCGACTTCATCGCCGACGGCAGCCAGGTCGAGCCCGCGTTCCCCGACCGCGTCAGTTCCGCCCCGGCCTTGCCGGTGGCGAACCTGCACGCGTTGGCGTCAATCGATCTGAATGACCTGCGCGAACTCGTCTACCCCAGTCCCAATAACCCGCAAGACGTGTTTTCCCTGCGCACGGCCCAGGGCGACGGTTATGTGGACCCGGCCAGCGGCACCCTGCTGTCGTATCAAGCCCATGACGGAATGCACACCGTCTACGAATGGATCTATCGATTGCACACCGGTGAAGGACTGTGGTGGCTCGGCCTGCTGCTCGGCCTTAGTGCACTCTGCGTACCAGTGATGAGCATCACCGGTATCCTGATGTGGTGGCGTCGCCACAAAGCCGCGCCGAACATCCGTCATGACAGCACCGCGCAATCCGCCGACGCTGTGATCCTGGTAGGCAGCGAAACCAACAGCACCTGGGGCTTTGCCAACACCTTGCATGAAGCCTTGCATCAAGCCGGCCACCGCGTTCACAGCGCGGCAATGAATCAATACGCCAACGCCTGCATCAACGCGCAGCGGGTGTTCATCCTCACCGCAACCCACGGTGACGGCAACGCCCCGGCCTCGGCTTCGCAGTTCCTGGCCCAACTGGCCAGCACCGGCCTGAAACCCGGCCAGGCGTTTGCCGTGCTGGGCTTTGGTGACCGACAGTTTGCCCAGTTCTGTCAGTTTGCTCACCAGGTGCAGGACGCCTTATTGCAGGCCGGTGGCACGCCGTTGATCGGACTGGACACCATCAACCGCCAATCCTCCCAGGAGTTTGCTCGCTGGGGCCACGCCGTGGGTGAGGTGCTGGGGCATGACTTGACGCTGATCCACACCGCACAGCCGCCACGCACCCAACAACTGATCCTGGTCGAGCGCATTGTCTATGGTGAACAGGTTGGCGCGCCCACTCACGTGCTGCGGTTCAAAGCCTCAGGGACATTACCGGCCTTTGAAGCCGGTGATCTGGTCGGCATCCTGCCCCCTGGCACCCCCCTCCCTCGGTTCTACTCGCTGGCCAGCAGCTCACAGGACGGCGTGCTGGAGATCTGCGTACGCAAACACAAAGGAGGCCTGTGCTCGTCATTCCTTCACAGCTTGGAGCTCGCAGCGCCCATCGACGCCTTCATCCAACCGAACCCACAATTTCGCCCCGCGTCGGGTGCGCACCCAGTGATCCTGATCGGCGCCGGTACCGGCATCGGGCCGCTGGCCGGTTTTATCCGGAACAACAAGGCCCACCACCCCATGCACTTGTATTGGGGCGGACGTAACCCGGACTCGGACTTTCTCTACGAAGCCGAGCTCAACCATTACCTGGCTGACCGTCGCTTGACGGCATTGCACGCGGCTTTTTCCCAGGTCATGGACCGTTCCTACGTGCAAGACCGGCTGATCAGCGACGCCCTGATGTTGCGACGGCTGATCGAAAAAGGCGCCCAGGTACTGGTTTGCGGCGGTCGCGAGATGGCCAAGGGCGTGATGCTGGCACTGGATGAAGTGCTGGCCCCTCTCAACCTGAATGTGCTGACCCTCAAGGCACAGGGGCGCTACCGTGAAGATGTCTACTGAATGGCGACGCTACAGTCTGAATGGCGAGACCATGGGCACGCGCTACACCGCCCTGTTCCATGCGCAAGCCGAACCGGATATCCACGCAATCAGCCACGCCCTGGCATGTGCCGTGGCCCGGGTGGACCAGCAAATGTCGACCTGGAAACCCGACTCGGACCTCAATCGCCTCAACAACGCACCTTTGCAAGAATGGATCGCCGTGCCCGAGGCACTGACCACGGTATTGTCTGCGGCGCTGCGCGTCAGCCGCCAATCGGACGGCGCCTTCGACATCGCCGTTGGTGATCTGGTGGACGCCTGGGGCTTCGGTCCCGGCGAGCGGTCCATCATCGAACTGGCGCCTGCGCCTGCGCCTGCGCCAACTCGACGCTCGACCCGTGCAGCGCTGGTCGTTGATTCACAACGCAACCAGGTGCGCAAACAGGCACCGCTTAACCTCAACTTGAACGGCATTGCCAAAGGTTTTGGTGTCGATGAGCTGGCCCGCTGCCTGGACAGGTTTGGCATCACACGCTACCTGGTAGGCATCGACGGCGAGATGCGCGCCCGCGGCAGCAAACCGGATGGGCAGCCTTGGGTCGTGGCCATGGAAAAACCTCGTCGGGGCGTGCGTGAGGTCATGGGTGTGATGGAACTCAGCGACGCCGCCATCGCCACCTCCGGGGATTATCGACACAGGGTCGACGTCAGTGGGCAATCCTTCGCCCACACAATGAACCCGGTCACCGGCGCCCCTCTGTGCAACGCACTCGCGGCCGTCACGGTGGTGTCGACCTCATGCATGCTCGCCGACGCCTGGGCCACAGCGCTGATGGTACTGGGCGAAACCCAAGGCCTGCGCCTGGCACAAGAACGCGGGATGGACGCATTGTTCGTCGTGCGCGACGGTTTTCAGCTCAAGGAAATATCCATAGTCGGCGGACGGTTGCAGGCTCAGGTCCAAACGCGCTGACGCCAAGTCTCAAGTGTTGGGGATCTACAATCGCTCCGGCAGTGAAACAAGGCCCAGCGCCGTACCTGAACGCAATTAACAACGTTTAACTCGCACGCTCGCGCCCCACGCCCAAGAATGAAGCCCTCTGCCCAGACCAGTTTCCTCAAGCGGGAAGCTGCCCGCCCACCATGCGGTGCGCCGGACATTTCCCACCTGGCTGCGCCTAGTGCCGCCCCTTCGCCCGCCCAATTTCACATGGAAATGAAGCATGTTGCCTGCACCACACCACTCAACCGTCGCCCTGAAGCCGCTCTGGCTGCTTACCCTGCTCAGCGGCAGCGCCGCGCCGGCAATGGCAGCTGAATTCGCACAACGCGCGCCTGGTTTTCTCGACGGGGCGACGCTGCAAGTCCTCAACCGCAACGTCTACCTCAACAATGACTATCGCACCCCGACCCCGGCAGGCAAAAGCTACAAACAGGAATGGGCCCTGGGCTTCATCGCCTCGTTCGAGTCCGGCTTCACCCCCGGCACGATCGGCGTAGGCATCGATGCCCACGCGTTCCTGGGAGTGAAACTGGACGGCGGCAAGGGGCATTCCGGAACGGGATTATTGCCGCTGGATGAGAACGGGCGAAGCGAGGACCATTACTCCAGCGCCGGCGGCGCGCTGAAATTCAACACCTCACGCACCACCCTGGCGGTCGGCGAAATGACGGTGCAGAGCCCGGTATTCGATACCGCAGACAAGCGCCTGCAACCCGAATACGCCAGCGGCCTGCTGCTTTCCAGCCGTGAGTTCGAAGGGGTCGACCTGCAAGCGGGTCACTTCAATGCGTTCAAGAATCAGGACGCTTCGACCAGCAAGGGTGATTTTTCCGGGTATGGGGCGACGACGCGCCACGGCGCCATCGACTTCATCGGCGCCGACCTGCTCACTGGCCAAGCCCTGGGCGGCGCGCTCTACGCCTCCGAACTGAGCGATACCTGGCGCCAGTACTATGCCAACCTGCATACCACCCTTGGCGAACTGTTCCTCGACGGCAACCTGTATCACACCCGCGACGATGGCAAAGCCATTGCCGGGGCCATCGACACCACCGCCTATAGCCTGAGCGGCAAGTACCGGCTCAATGCCCAGGCGTTCACCCTGGCCTATCAGAAAACCAACGGCGACACGCCCTTCGATTTCGTCGGCGGCGACTCCATCTACCTGGCCAACTCGATCAAATATGCCGACTTCAACGGCCCCGGTGAGCGTTCGTGGCAAGCGCGCTACGACCTTGACCTGGGCACCTTGGGCATCCCCGGCCTGAGTTTCATGGCCCGCTATGTGACTGGACGCGGGGTCGACGGCAGCCATGCCCCTCAAGGCGGTGCCTACAACCCATTCGATAGCGACACCGGCACTTACAGTCCGCAACAAGGCGCTGGCGGACGCCATTGGGAGCGCGACCTGGACCTGCACTACATCGTGCAGTCAGGCCCGGCCAAGGACCTGTCGTTGCAACTGTCCCATGTCACCCATCGCGCCAACAACAGCCAGGGCGGCGATGACATCGACCGGCTGTATATCGTCGTCCAGTACCCACTCAAGCTGGGGCCGTTCTGAGCCTGCCACAATTGATACCCAATACTTTATCCGTTATGGCGGCTTCACCGGTTTAACCGCGACAGACCGAAGCCGGCCTGACTATCACTTCCCAGTTCACCTTCAAGCCAATCAAGCCAGTCAAGCAGCGCGCCGACCTCAACCCGACCTTCCCCGCCCGGCCGGCTGAACACCGATACCGCATCAGGCAAAGGGACGCTTTCTACGCAAGGTCTCACCCACGCACCGCTCTCAAGCAGCCTTGGGCGGTGCGCCGCCACCCCCAACGCGATGCCATGTCCCGACCGCCGCCTGGCGCATCAAGGGATAGCTATCGAACACCGAGCCCTTGGGAGCGTCGAGGACTTGACAGCCCCTTCATTGCCCAAACGTTGTCGCGATCCGCGCCTGGCAACCTTGTACAAAACAGGTACAAACCGATACTAAGCAGGCTACAATGACATCACCACGACATCACCATGACATCGGCCATAACGGCGCATACTCCGCCTATCCTCAAGCAAGCGCCACTCCGGGAACGCTGAAAACAAAGCCAAGGACGTCCTGAGTAAAAGGGACACCGCGACTCCGAAAGAGCAAAGGCCATGTCGAACGATAAAGAAACCGAAAAACATTACATAAATAGCACTATCGAACCCTGTCGCTCTCGTTCCGAGTCCCCCTATTGGAACGGTCAACCCCCTCATCAAGACACCTCGCACGCCTCCCATTCCCTGGCCCCTCAGGCAAATGATGGAAATTGCCCCTCGATCAATAAGGCTGCTATTGCCAGTATCCAGGTGAGTTCTACGACGCTGAATGAAGAGCTGATCACGGCAAGGGAACTCTGTCGCCAATCGAAGTCGGCAGTCGTGGCGATGTTCAGTGATGCACGAATGGGGCGTGCCATTTCCATCGACCAAGCGGATAAGCTCGTCGACGATATAGCCCGTTCAATCATGCGTCACCCAAGTGCTTTCATCAGTCTGGCCCGACTAAAAACGGCGACTGAATATACGTATATGCATTCAGTCGCCGTCAGCGCCCTGATGATTGCCGTGGCTCAGCAACTGGATTTTCCTGAAGAGCTTATTCATCAAGCTGGACTTGCGGGTTTATTGCATGACATTGGCAAGATGGCCATTCCCGGCATCATTATTAACAAGCCGGGAAAACTGACCGATGATGAATTCGCGGTCATTCGTCAACACCCGCAGCTAGGCGCGCAAATATTGCGAACCTCGGCACCGCTGTGCGAAGCGGTGATTGACGTGTGCCTGCATCATCACGAAAAAATGGACGGGTCTGGCTATCCAGATCGGTTGATCGGTGAGCAGATCAGCCTCTTCTCCCGCATGGCGGCCATTTGCGATGTCTATGACGCAGTCACATCGGAGCGCCCCTACAACGAAGCCTGGTCCCCCGCCATTGCCATTCAAAAAATGTCGGGATGGAATCGACATTTCGATAAAACGGTATTCCAGGCCTTTGTGAAGTCAGTCGGTATTTATCCGGTTGGCTCCATTGTTCGCCTCAGCGGCGGCGCTATCGGCGTGGTCACCGAGCAGAACCCGTGTTCGTTATTGAGCCCAAAAGTAAATACCTTCTTCTCCACCTCTTTAAACGCCTACGTCACCCCCTCGATCATCGACTTGAGTGAACCGACCTCAAGCGAAAAGATCATTGAACGAATCACGGCAAAACAATACGGCTTCAAAAATACAGAAACATTGTGGAGCGGACGTCCCGCATAAAGCTGACACCTGGCGAAATAACCCAATTGCGGTCCCAGCTCAACGACGAATCGACCGAGGGCATGCCTTTAGTCGAAAAAAAACAAGCGCGACAGGATAGCTCTTCTATGCTTGGTCCACCCAAAGGAGCTCATCCGCGTGCCCAAGCCCGAAGCCCAACTTCTACATGTGCACTCCCTCAAGGCTGCTTGCTCCAACTGCAGCGTGCTTGAACTGTGCCTGCCCATTGGCCTGACGGGCGGTGAAGTGGAGCGCCTGGACACGCTGATCGCCCAGCGGGTGAAGGTCAAGAAAGGCGCAGCGCTGTATCGCACCGGCGATCCACTGCGCTCGTTGTATGCGGTGCGATTGGGTTTCTTCAAGACCAGCGTCCTTTCGGTAGACGGTCGCGAACAGGTCACCGGTTTCCAGATGCAAGGCGAAATGCTTGGCCTGGACGCGATCAGTACCGATCACTACGCCTGTAATGCCATTGCCCTGGAAGACAGCGAAGTCTGCCCGCTGCCTTTCAACCTCCTGGAAAAACTGGCCCACGACTTACCGTCGTTGCAGCACAACCTGAACAAACTCCTGAGCCAGGAAATCGTGCGCGATCACAGCATGCTGTTGATGCTCGGCAACATGAACGCCGACGAACGCCTGGCGGCGTTTCTATTGAACCTATCCCAGCGGCTTAACATGCGCGGTTATTCCCCCAGGGAATTCGTGCTGCGCATGAGTCGCGAAGCCATCGGCTCCTACCTGGGCCTGCGCCTGGAAACCATCTGCCGGGGCATCGCCCACCTGCGCCAGGAAGAACTGGTCGACATGCATGGGCGCAATGTCACCATTCTGAATTTGCCCGGTCTCAAGCAAAAAGTCGCCGGTTGCCATCGTCATGCGGAGCTGTGATGCCTGCTTCGCATGACATCTGATCCACATCAATGCCACTCAACGCCTCCAAGCCGAAATTAAGACTCAGCGTTCCAACCCTTCGTGAGCAAACCCGCTCCCACACCGGACCGTGGCGGGCACTAATCCGGCGACTGCAGAAAATTCCCTGTGGGAGCGGGCTTGCTCGCGAAGGCGGTCCACTCAGAGTTCGACGCTATCGCGGTACTCCGGCACCGACCAACCCAACTCGTCGCCAATGCGATGGCGCAAGACATCGGACGCATTGGGCTCCCCATGCACGACATAGGATCGGTACGTCCTTGCCATGGATGCGCACCGCAGGCTCGCCCGCCACAATCCTCACACCTCACACCTCACACCTCGCCCCTCGCGTACCGCCAGCCTGAAAACCGGGCATCAGCAAGGTATTGATCGGGTCGGGTGCCAGGCTCTTGAGGTGGTGCAGCACTCGCCCGCCGGTGGCCATGCCACTGGCGGCGATGATCACCGCCGGGGTGCGTTGCAGGTCCAGGGCCATGGCGTCCTTGACCGAGCGCACCGGATGGGCGATGTGGCACATGCCTTCGCACTCCTCCTTGGAGAGGCGATGCTCGTCGCCAAAGCGCTGGTACAACCGAGTGACGTCGATGGCCATGGGGCTGTTGAGGTAGATCGGGATATCCGGGATCGCCCAGCGTTGTTTCAGGCGATACAAGTGGTACGAGTCAATACGACGCCGAGGAATGTCATGCGCATGGCGATGCGTCTGGATGATCGATAGTCAGTCTATTGGTCACATTGCTTGCCCGGGTTGCCGTTGATCTTTGTCAACAGCCCAGCGGTCAGGTCCGCTTCATCACACCGCCAGAACACTGCACGACACCTGGTAGAGGATGTGTTCGGTCGTGCTGCCCAATAGCCCATGCAGATCATTGTGCTGGAATCGCCCCATGACGATCACGTCCACTTCTTGCTCCAGGGCAAATTCACTCAGGGCCGAGACCGGATGGCCCAGTAGAAAGTGCCTGCGCTCGGCCGGCACGCCGAACAGGTGCGCCAGTTCCAGGAAGGTTTTTTCCAGGCTCATGCGCAGTTCCTTGCTGAGCTGCGACAGCGACAGGCCGCCACCGCCGGCATCCCCCAGATAGACTGACGACACCTCATAGGCGTAAACCAGATGCAGCTCGGCGTCGCACTGCAAGGCCAGCCCCATTGCCTGGCGGATGATCCGGTCATTCAGCCCGCTGTTCTGGGCAAATGCACTGGAAGGATCCACCGCCGCGACCACTTTGCGCGGCAGCGCATGACCGGTGGCCCCCACCAGGTACATCGGAACAGGACAGTTGCGCAGCAGTTGCCAGTCCAGCGGTGTGAAGAAAGCCCGCTTGAGCATGGGCTCGTGTTGCACCTGCTTGATCAGCAAATCGGGCTGGATCTGCGTGACGTGTTGCAGGATCTGCTTGCCCAGTTTCTGGGCCCATTCCACCTCAGTGGTGACCCGCAGGCCGCGGCGACGCATCTTGTCCGCCTCATCCTCCAACCAATGGCGATGGTCCTGGAGATAGTTCTGCCGCGCCTCCTCACGAGGCTCCTCTTCGAGCAGCGAAAGAATGTCCAGCGAAGGAATCAAGGCCGTGACATGCAAGTGCGCCCCGCTGGCTCCCGCCAGGGCCGCGGCGTGATGCAGGGCAGGCGAATGGCGTTGCGCCGGGTTGAGGATCAGCAGCAGGCGTTGATATTGGCTCATGATGGGTCTCCAAAGTCGGGCTCGAGCGCCACGGCGCAGCGTCGATGCCATGAGGCATGGTTGGCCGTCATTGCGGCGTCGGTGTCCAGCGCCAGTTCAAGACATCGGGCATGTCCTGTCCATGCTCGATGAGGTACAGCTGGTGCTTTTCCATGGTTGCCCAGTAGCGATCCCTGGCGCTGTCCACCAGCGGCTGCAACCGCGGCACGCGCTCGATGACATCGAGCGCCAACTGGTAGCGATCCAGATGGTTGATGACCGCCATGTCGAACGGCGTAGTGGTGGCGCCCTCCTCCATGAAACCGCGGACATGGAAGTTATCGTGGTTGTGACGCTTGTAGACCAGCCGGTGGATCAGCGACGGATAGCCGTGGAAGGCGAAAATCACGGGTTTGTCCACGGTAAACAACCCATCGAACTCGACGTCCGGCAACCCGTGGGCATGCTGCTGCGGCGGTTGCAGGGCCAACAGGTCGACGACATTCACCACCCGCACGCGCAGGTCGGGCACGTATTCACGCAGCAGCGTGACAGCGGCCAGGGTTTCCAACGTCGGCACGTCACCGGCACAGGCCATCACTACGTCCGGGTCATCGTCGTTGTTGCAGGCAAAGGCCCAGCGACCGACCCCGATCGAGCAGTGCCGAACGGCCGAATCGATGTCCAGCCACTGCCATTCCGGTTGCTTGCCGGCCACAATCACATTGATGTAATCGCGGCTCTTGAGGCAGTGATCAGCAACGGACAACAGGCAATTGGCGTCTGCTGGCAGGTAGATGCGCACCACGTCAGCGCTCTTGTTTGCCACCAGGTCGAGGAACCCCGGGTCCTGGTGGGAAAAGCCATTGTGGTCCTGACGCCAGACATGGGACGTGAGCAGGTAATTGAGCGAAGCAATCGACGCGCGCCACGGGATCTGGGCGGCGGTCTTGAGCCATTTGGCGTGCTGATTGAACATCGAATCGACGATATGGATGAACGCCTCGTAGCAGGAAAACAGCCCATGACGACCGGTCAGCAAATACCCCTCCAGCCAGCCTTCACACACTTGCTCGCTGAGGATTTCCATCACTCGGCCATCGCACGCCAGGTTCGTGTCGCCCGTCTCCAGCGCCGCCATCCAGGTTTTGCCAGTGACCTCGTACACCGCTTCAAGGCGATTGGAGGCAGTTTCGTCGGGGCCGAACAGACGGAAATTGCCTGCCCGCAGGTTCTGCTTCATCACATCGCGCACAAAACCGCCCAACACCCGGGTGGCCTCTGCCTGCACGCTACCGGGCGCGCACAATTGCACGGCGTAATCGGTGAAACGAGGCAGTTCCAGGGGGTTGAGGAGCAAGCCACCATTGGCATGGGGATTAGCACCCAAGCGCCTATGTCCCGTCGGCGCCAACGCGGCAATGTCCGGCAGCAACGCACCATGGTCGTCGAACAGTTCCTGCGGTCGATAGCTCTGGAGCCATTGTTCCAGCTGCGTCAAATGCATGGGCAGTTCGAAGTGGCTCAGCGGCACCTGGTGGGCGCGCCAGGTGCCTTCGACCTGCTGGCCATCGACGAATTTCGGACCGGTCCAGCCCTTGGGCGTGCGCAACACCAACATCGGCCAGAGCTGACGTTCCAGGGTACGTCCCGACGAGTCCGTGCGGGCCATGCGCTGGATTTCACGAATTTTGAGCAACATGCCGTCCAGGGTCCTGGCCAACTGCTGGTGCACCGTTTGCGGGTCGTCGCCTTCGACAAAATATGGATCGTAGCCGTAGCCATACATCAGGGCCGACAGCTCGTCTTCACTGATGCGCGAAAGCAGCGTGGGGTTGGCGATCTTGAAACCGTTGAGATGAAGAATGGGCAGCACGGCGCCGTCACGCCTGGGGTTGAGAAACTTGTTCGAGTGCCAGCTCGCCGCCAACGTGCCGGTTTCAGCCTCACCGTCACCGATAACGCAGGCCACGATCAGGTCCGGGTTGTCGAACGCTGCCCCATAGGCATGGGCCAGGGAATAACCCAGCTCCCCACCTTCGTGGATAGAGCCGGGAATTTGCGCCGAGACATGGCTGGATAAGCCATAAGGCCAGGAGAATTGCCGGAACAGGCGCAACATGCCGTTTTCATTCTGTTCCACCGAGGGATAACACTGGGTGAAGCTGCCCTCCAGGTAGCTCTGGGCAACGATGGCCGGGCCGCCATGACCGGGGCCGGTGATCAGGATCATGTTCAGGTCATGGGTCTTGATCAGGTGATTGAGGTGCACGTACATCAGATTCAGCCCCGGCGTCGTACCCCAGTGGCCCAGCAAGCGCGGCTTGACGTGATCGCGTTGCAGCGGTGTGTGCAGCAAGGGGTTGTCCTTGAGGTAGATCTGTCCCACGGCCAGGTAATTGGACGCGCGCCAATAGGCGTCAATACCTTCCAGTTGGTCGGGGCTGAGAAAATCGCTCATTACGTCCTCCGCAAAAAAACAGGGTTGCCATGTTTGATTCTGGAACGCAGGAATAAGCGTGACTTGATTTACATCAGAACCAGGGACGCTAAGGTCATACAAGGTGCTTGCTTGACGCCCTGACACCGCGCACTGGCATGGCGGGCGCCCGTTCACACAGGAGAATGCTCATGCGCGCCATGGTCCTGCACACGATCGGCCAGCCCTTGCAACTGGAGGAACGTCCCCAACCGACGCCTGCCGCCGGGCAAATGCTGATCAAGGTGCAAGCCTGCGGTGTGTGCCGCACCGACTTGCATCTGTTCGACGGTGAACTGCCCCAGGCCCGGTTGCCTCGGGTACCGGGCCACGAGATCGTCGGCGAGGTCAGCGCCGTTGGCGGGCAAGTAGCCTCGGACTGGATCGGCCGCCGGGTGGGTGTGCCCTGGCTGGGATGGACGTGCGGCGTGTGTGAGTTCTGCCGCTCGGGCCGGGAGAACCTTTGCGACCAGGCGCTGTTCACCGGCTGTCAGCTGGACGGCGGTTATGCCGATTACACCGTCGCCGATGCGCGATTCTGCTTCCCTCTCCCCGATACACTGGAGGCCGCCGAAGCCGCACCCTTGCTGTGTGCGGGGCTGATCGGTTTCCGGGCCTTGCAGATGGCGCAAAATGCCCCTCACTTGGGCCTTTATGGCTTCGGCGCCGCTGCGCACCTGGCGATCCAGGTCGCCGTGGGCCGGGGCCAGCAAGTCTATGCCTTCACCCGCCCCGGTGATGACAGCGGCCAGGACTATGCCCGTTCGCTGGGCGCGACCTGGGCCGGGGCATCGGATCAGGCACCGCCACACCTGCTGGACGCCAGCCTGATCTTCGCCCCCGTCGGCGAACTGGTGCCGCTGGCGTTGCAAGTTACCGCCAAAGGCGGTTGCGTGGTGTGCGCCGGCATTCACATGAGCGACATTCCCGCCTTCCCCTATCGTCTGTTGTGGCAGGAGCGCAGCGTGCGTTCAGTGGCCAATCTGACCCGTGCGGACGGCGTGGCGTTTTTCGAACAGATCCAGCGCACACCCGTGCATTGCAACGTGACCTGCTACCCATTGGTCCAAGCCAACCAAGCGCTGGAGCGTCTGAGGAGCGGACAGGTCAACGGGGCCATCGTACTCATCCCTTGACCGCCAGCACACTGCCCGGCAATGAGTACAAGGCACGTTCTGTCGTGCTGCCAATCAAACGCTCAAGACCGGCGCGGTGCGCAGTGCCCATCACCACGACGTCGGCCTCGAATTCGTCGATGAACTCGTGGATCACCGGCACCGGCAAGCCGACGATGAAGTGCCGACGCTCCGCTGGTACGCCACAGCGCCCGGCCAGGTTGATAAAGGCCGCATGCAGCGATTCGCGCAGGGCGTCGACAAAGTCGTCATCCCAGGCACCGACCAGCAACGAGGCGTCGCCATTGAAGGCAGGCGACAGGTCGCAGGCATACAGCAGATGCAACGAGGCGTCGCATTGCCGGGCCAGCGCGGTGGCCGTCTGGACGATGCGCTCGTTCAAGGCATCGGCCTCGGGGTCCGAGGGGTCCACCGCCGCCACGACCCGCCGCGGCAAGCCGTGCACCGCCTGGTTGACCAGGTGCACCGGCACCGGACAGTCGCGCAACAAGTGACAGTCAAGCGGTGTGGCGAACACACGCTTGAGCAGCGGCTCGAGCGTGACGTCCTTGATCAGCAGGTCAGGCTGGAACTGCTCGACATAGCGCAGGATGTCCAGCAACGGATGGAGCGTCCAGACCACGTGAGTGGTCACATCCAGGCCTTCCTCCTTAAGCAGCACAGCCTCCTCCACCATCCAGCGCCGATAGCGGTGCAAGTAGCGTTGCTCATTCGCTTCATCGGTTTTTTCACCCCATAAGTGGGTGCGGGCCGGTGGCTGGACGAACGCGCACAAGTGCAGAGCCGCGCCGCTGGCCCTGGCCAGGGCACAAGCCCTGCGCATCGCCGCGGAGGGGTGCAGATCAGGTTCGACGATCAATAGCAAACGCTGGTATTGCCCCATCGCACACCTCCATCGAGTCGATCATCTCAGGCCCGAAACCTCGCACCGGCCTTTTCCGGCGCGATCTTCAGCGTGCGCCCATCAAGGCCCCGGACGGTTTGATCTGCATCAAAGGCAGGGCAATCGACGGACGGATACGTGGGCACTGATCCAGATCAGAATCGATCGCCGTGGCGAGCGTAGAACAGTATCGAATGCGTGGCTTTTTAGCGCACCGCACGTGCACATCCGAGGGAGGATCACACCATGCTCACTGTCAAAGACCACAACGAACGCGCCGCAGCCCTGTATGCCAGCATCAGTGGCAAGCACTGGATCCAGGCACTCAAGGACGGCCGGCATGTCTTGATCCGCCCGCTCAGGGAGCAGGACCGCCAGCGCGAATACGACTTCATCATGCGCCTGTCGCCGGAGTCTCGGCACATGCGCTTCTTGGCGCAGATCAATGAGCCAGGCACGGCGCTGCTCAATCAATTGATGGATGTCGATTGCAAGACCCACATGGCCTACATCGCCCTGGTCCATGACAACGGCGAGTTGATCGAGATCGGTGTCAGCCGCTATTGCGCGACCCAGGAGCACGAATGCGAGTGCGCAGTGACCGTCGCTGACCCTTGGCAACACCTGGGGCTGGGGACATTGTTGATGGAGCACCTGATCGACACCGCGCGTAAAAACGGCTACCTCCAGATGTACTCCGTCGACGCGGCCAGCAATGCCCCGATGCGAGAGCTTGCCCACAGCCTGGGTTTTGAAACCCACAGCGACCCCGACGACACCCGACAGGTCATCCACCGGCTCCACCTTTAGCCCGGACGCTGACGCGAGGCCTTGGTCCGGCCTCGCGCAGCGTTGATCCCGTCACGCTTGCGGCTTGATCGCCAATACGCTGCAGGGCGCCCGTTGCAGCAGGAACTCGGCGGTGGTGCCCAGGCGCTTGTCCAGGCCACGATGGGCCGTGGTGCCCATGACGATGACATCGATCTGCTGATCGGCGACGAACGTGCAAATACTGTTCAGCGGTGCCCCTTCGATGAAGTGACGCAACTTCGGTGCGACCCCGTGCCGCTCGGCCAGTGACTCGAACACCTCATGCTGTGCCTGGCCCAGCGCTTCATAGAGCCCGGTGGCCAGGGGCAACGCACCAATGCCCATGTCCGAGGCGTAGACAGCCGTCCAATCGAAGGCATGCAGCAACTCGACCTGGGCGTTGCATTGTTCAGCCAGTTTGACCGCGGCATCGACGATCTGGTCGTTGAACACCAGGTCCTGATCCTCGCTGCGCAGCACATCGACAATCGCCAGCACCCGCCGAGGCCGGGGGTTACGAGAATCCGTGACCAGATGCACTGGCACCGGGCAGTCACGCAGCAAGCGCCAGTCCAGGGGCGTGAAAAACACCCGCTTCATCGCCGGTTCCGGCTGCGCGTCCTTGATGATCAAGGCCATCGGCATCTCCTTGACGTATTGCTGCAAGGCTTGGAAGGCATCCTTGCTCCAAATCACCTCGCAGGTCACCTCGACGCCATGCCGGCGCGCCAGTTCGGCCTGTTGCCACAGCCAATGCCGATGGGTTTCCAGATAACCCTCACGCGCCTGCTTGACCTGCTCCGGGGCGAAAAGACCGGCCACCGAGAGCAACTCCAGGTAGTCGATCGCCACAATGTGCAGGGGCAGATCCAGCGCCAGGGCCAACTCGGTGGCGCGGTCGAACGCCGGCGTACGGATCATGGCGTCAGGCGCCAATAGCAACAACCGTTGAGTCTGGGACATGGAACACCTCGGTACGTGGCGACAGCCAACTAAAGGATTGAGGGCTCCAGAATGAACATAGGCCAGGGGCAGGTCTTGATCTTCATCAAACAGCCATCATTCAGGTCGACAAACTCGGGAGCAACAGCCCCGCCCACATCGCCAGCGTTACCAGCACCTGGCCGGGAATCACATACCCGGCGAACCTTCGCCCGCCACTGAGCCAGGCTACGACGCACTTGCTCAGGGAGTTGCTGCTCATCGCCATCAAGATCGGCACCGCAATGCCGTCGAAGGGCAACAACCCCCCCTTGGCCAGAGACGCGATGGAGGCTGTCGAGGCATGGGCGTCGAGCAACCCGCTGAAAACGGCGGTGACGGTCACCCCGGCCTGACCAAACGTATCGAGCATCGCCGACGACAGGACGGTGATAGCGGTCATCGCCAGGACCATGGTCAACGCCAGCTTGAGGCTAAAAGCGCCGCCGTGCTTGATGGTTTCATCGGCCCGCGCCCTTGGGCGGGGAAACATCAGCACGCCGGCGTAGAGCAATACCATCAGTATCGCGCACATCAACGGCCCCCACATCCAACGCAGCAGCGCGGGGTCCACGGCCACGAGAATCAGGCCCATTTGGGCCACCGTCGCCAGGTTGGATAACACCGCCGCCGCGCTCACCACCTTGAGATTGAGAGGCTCTTTGGCCGCGATACCGCCCATGGTCGCAACCGTCACGGTGGCAGAAGCGAACCCTGAGGCAATCGCACTGAGGGCATAGCCATAGCGGGTCCCCAGGGTTCGAACCGCGACGTGCCCCAGCGCACCCACCGCCATCAGCATGACGGTAAGGGTGCACAGGTTGCGCAGGTTGATGGCGTCATAAGGCCCGAGGAAACGATCCGGCGCCAGCGGTAGCACGACCAGCGCGGCGATCAACAGCACCAGGCCATCGCGCATCTCGGTGGCGGTCAACTGGTTGCGGGCAAAGTGGTGCAACGCCTGGCGGCTGGCGAGCAGCCCGGCCATCACCACCCCAATCGCGGTCGCCAGGCCCGGGTCGCTCGCACAGAGCGCGCCCAGTGCCAATACCGCGAACAAGGCCACCTCACTGGTAATCCCCGGATCCTTGTCAAGGTTTCGCCAATAGGCCACGCTCACCAACATGCCCAGGGCAAGGGTCATGCCTCCCAGCAACAAGGGACCGCCCGCCTGGACCGCCAGGTAACCGAGCACGGACGTGATGGCGAAGGTGCGCAGACCGGCGAAGTCGCGCCGCTCGCCCTCGCCTTTGCGTCGTTCGCGCTCAAGCCCCACCAGCAGGCCGATGCCCAGTGCGGCGGCGGCATTGGTGAACGCTAGGGTTTCAGTCATGGTAACGGCTCTCTCGCGCGGCTTGCGGTTGTCACTCAATCCAGGGGCACGAGCCAACTGCACTCATGTCCTGGGGCGACTGATCATGCTCAAACATAGCGCGATTGCCTCGCCGTTGCCGCCTTCGATGCAACGCGTTGAAGCGTGTTTGATGCAAATCAAGTTAGCGGGCGCCATGATGTTCATCATTGATGACAGACACCACGCCGCGCGAAACGTCGCCCGGTGCCAACAGGTCCTTGCCCAGGAGGTTTGTCATGTCTACGCAATCACGCTTGATGCTGGTCGTCTCGCCACTGATGGAACACAGCCCGGCGTTCGACCGGGCGGCCGCACTGGCCAGGGCCGAAGGCGCGGCGCTGCACATTGTCGCTTTTGACTACCTCGAAGGCTTGGCCACGGCCGCCCTGGTCAACGAGCAAGCACTGGAGCAGATGCGCCTGGGCTACATCGAGCGCCATCGGCAGTGGCTGGAGGAACAGGCCAGGCCCCTGCGCAAACTCGGTATCGAGGTCACGACAGAAGTGATGTGGGTCGAGCGCCCCCTGCAGGAGATCCTGGTCCACCTCAAGGAAGCGCCTATGGAAGCGCTGATCAAGTCGGTGGACCCTGAGTCGTGGTTTTCCCGACTGATGTTCACGCCGCTGGACGTGCATCTGCTGCGCGAATGCGAAGTTCCACTGCACTTCGTCAACCAGGTCGCCCACGCGCGTCCGCGCAAGATCCTGGCCGCCATCGACCCGTTTCATCAGGACGGGCGCTACGAAGGCCTCAATGACCGGATCCTGAGCGAAGCCAACAAGCTGGCCACCCGCTGCGACGCAACGCTGGAAGTCATCTACGCCTATGATCTTTCGTCCATTACCGCCGCTGAATACGGTTTTGGCAACGGTTCGATGTTCTTCTCCTCGACCCTCGCCCGCCAACTCTACGAGTCCCAGGGCGCCGCCTTCGATGCACTGGCCGAACGCAATGGCATCGCCCCGGATCAGCGACACATGATCATGGGGGACCCGGCCAAGGTGTTGGCGAACTACGCCGCGTCCCATGACATTGATGTCATCGTCATGGGGCGCGTGCGCTACGGCAACGTGGACAAACTGATCGGCAGCACCATCGAAGGCCTGCTGTACAAGCTGCCCTGCAGCGTGTGGGTCATTGCGCCGCAACAGATGGGCTGAAGGCAGAGCTGTGCCGATGACCTGTAGAACAACCGCTCCGTACTCACAGGAACGTGGCTGATGAACCGACCGAGCGATGCACCCGCGGCGCACCCGCCAACGCCCCCACAAAACCTGGCCTGGCACACGCTGCCCGCCGAGCAGGCGCTCAAATACCTGGGTGTCGATGAACAAGCCGGGCTGGACACGGCCGAAGTCCAGGCCCGGCTGGAGCGTACGGGGTTCAACCAGTTGTCAGCGTCTGCCCGGCGGCCCGCATGGCGGCGATTTCTGCTGCAATTTCACAACATCCTGATTTATGTACTGCTCGGTTCTGCGGCGATCACCGCAACGCTGCAACACCTGTGGGACACGGTGGTCATTCTCGCTGTCGTGGTGGCTAATGCAATCATTGGCTATGTCCAGGAAGGCAAGGCCGAACAGGCCATGGATGCTATCCGCAACATGCTGGCGCCTCGTGCAACCGTGATTCGTGCCGGCGAACGCCTGGGCATTGCAGGCGAAGAACTGGTACCCGGCGATATCGTCTTGCTGGAGGCCGGCGACAAAGTCCCGGCTGATCTGCGCTTGCTGCATGCCAACCGGCTCCAGGTCCAGGAAGCCATCCTCACTGGAGAATCCGCACCGGCTGAAAAAAATACCGAAGCGGTGCGCATCGAAGCAGCTCTGGGTGATCGTGCCTGCATGGCGTTCAGTGGCACCTTGGTGACCTGCGGACAAGCAACCGGGGTCGTTGTAGCTACGGCAACCTCGACTGAAATCGGGCGCATCAGCAACCTGCTGTCGGCAGTGGAGCCACTGACGACGCCCCTGATACAGCAAATGAACGTCTTCGCTCGCTGGTTGACGCTATTGATTTTGCTGATCTCCGGCCTGCTACTCGCTTATGGCCACTTTGTCGGGCATTACGCCTTCACCGAGATCTTCATGGTCGTGGTGGGCATGTCGGTCGCCGCCATACCCGAGGGATTGCCCGCCGTACTGACCATTACCCTGGCGGTGGGCGTGCGGGCAATGGCTCGTCGCAATGCCATCGTTCGGCGCCTGCCGGCCATCGAAACGCTGGGCTCGGTGTCGGTCATCTGCACGGACAAGACCGGTACCCTCACCCGTAACGAGATGATGGTGGCGTCCGTCGTCACCAGTGACCTGACCTTCACGGTCGACGGTGTCGGCTACCAGCCCTCGGGCAATATGAACCTTGCCGATCAGTTGATCGACACCTCCCACCACCCGGTGCTAGCCGAACTGGGGCGCGCGGCCAGCCTTTGCAATGACGCAAGCTTGAGGCAGCACGAAGACGCCTGGAAGGTCGAAGGAGACCCCATGGAGGGCGCACTGCTGGTGTTTTGCGCCAAGGCCGGCATCAACGGCGAAGAGGAACGCGGCACCTGGGCCCGCACTGATGCCATTCCGTTCGACGCCAAACACCGCTTCATGGCGACGCTGCATCACAACCATGACCGACAAGCCGCGATTTATGTCAAAGGTGCGCCGGAGCAGATTTTGACCATGTGCACGCGCCAACGGAGCAGCATAGGGGCAACGGCCCCGGTCGATGCCGACTATTGGCACGCGCAGGCCAATGTCATCGCCCGCAAGGGCCAACGCGTGTTGGCGCTCGCCGTCAGGTCAGTGCCGCCCGAGCACGCCATCCTGGAATTTACCGATGTACAAGGGACACTGACCTTGCTTGGCCTGGTGGGAATGATCGACCCGCCTCGCCCGGAAACGATCCAGGCAATCAAGCAATGCCAGGCAGCCGGCATTGTCGTGAAAATGATCACCGGGGACCACGCCGGCACCGCCTGCGCCATCGGTGATCAGATCGGTCTGGATGACCCCGACAAGGTACTGACCGGCAACGACCTGGACACCATGAGCGATGCCACCCTCAGGGAATCGCTCAAGCAAGTGAACATCTTCGCGCGTACCAGCCCCGAGCATAAGCTCCGGCTGGTGACATTGCTGCAACGCAACGGCATGACCGTGGCCATGACCGGCGACGGCGTCAACGACGCACCAGCGCTCAAACGCGCAGATGCCGGCATCGCCATGGGCGACAAAGGCAGTGAGGCCGCCAAAGAAGCCGCGGACCTGGTACTGGCGGACGATAACTTCGCCTCCATCGTGGCCGCGGTGCGTGAAGGACGGACGGTCTATGACAACATAAAGAAAGTGCTGAGCTGGACGTTACCCACCAATGCGGGCGAGACCATGACCCTGATTGTCGCGCTGCTGTTTGGTTTTACGTTGCCGGTCACACCGATACAGATCCTGTGGATCAACCTGATCACCGCCACCACGCTGGGTGTCGCGCTGGCGTTCGAACCGACCGAAGACAACACCATGCGCAGGCCACCGCGCTCACGGCAGGAGCCGTTGATCAGCGGCGCATTGGTCTGGCATATGGTGCTGGTTTCCATTCTGTTCCTGTGCGGTGTCTACGGCATTTTTACCTATGCCCTGGACCGAGGCTACCCCGTCGAACTGGCCCGCACCCTGGCCGTGAACACCTTGGTCGTGATGGAAATTTTCCATCTGTTCTTTATCCGCAATCTCTACGGCACGTCGCTGACCTGGAAGGGCCTTCGAGGTACGAAGGTTGTGTGGGCGACCATCGCGGTGGTGACCGTCGCTCAGTTCGCCATCACCTACGCGCCCCCACTGCAAGCCGTGTTCGCAACCCAAGCGGTCCCCTTCATGGACGGACTGCTGATCATCGCGGTGGGCATTGCGCTGTTCGCCATCATCGAGATTGAAAAACAGATTCGGCTGCGTTTAACCGAGCCTGATCGGCAACCGTGACGATCCCCACCCACCTCGCAAGGACCTGAACCATGAACGCATCCAAACTCGCCGCCCTCGCCCTGACCGCGGTGCTTTTCCCCACGCTAACCTTTGCCCAGCAAGCCACCGACGCCGCCATGCCGACGCCGCCATCGATGAGCATTGAACAATTTGATCAGCAGATGGCGAAGGCCCAGGAAAACCTGAAGAAGATGCAGGAGCAAATGAGCCTGATCCAGAAAACCACCGATCCGGTGCAACGCCAGCAACTCATGCAAGATCACCAGACCATGATGCAGCAAAGCATGCAGATGATGAATGGGATGATGGGGGGCGGCATGATGGGCGGCCACATGAAGGGGAACGGCCCGATGATGGGTTGGAAACAAATGGGCAACCACTATTCCCGGATGACGCCCGAGCAGATGAAGCAACACCAGTACATGATGGACAACTACATGGGCATGCAGCAAATGATGATGGAGCAGATGATGCAGCACCAGCAGAATATGGGTACGCCATCTCGCTAGACCTATCGCCCAGGGCGGTGCAAGGCCTCCAAATGCTGCCCGCCCCACCTGCTCCGTCGGCAGGTGAGGTTTTCGATAACCGTGTGGTCATTGCGGGGCTTGTCGTCAGGCTCTCAGTGCAAGAGCTTCAACGCGCCGGCAAGCGCCAGTGCCACCAGGCAGGTCCAGCCCGAGAACATCCTTCGCCAGACAAGCTTGCGCGGAATGAACCCCACCCCTCTTACAAAGGCCACGCTCATGGCGATGAACAATGCCGTTGCCAGCGCATGGTCGGCTTTCCCGTCCGGCGCCGTCATCAGTGGGGGGTAGAGCGTACAGGCCAGCATGATGGTCACCGCGACGGCCAGGCTCAGCCGATCAAGCCGTGAAGAGGGCTGGCCGTCAGCGACATTCGGCATCATGGCTGCGCCTCGTCACGGTCACTCCTGGCTCGAGCAGCCTCATTCTCGCCCCACATCGCATTGAGTATCGCCAGCAGCAGTGCGAAACCGACTCCCAGCATCCAGGCGAAATACCACATATTGCATCACTCCTTTGTCGACACTAGTACGCCGAATGTTCGTTGGCCTTGATCTGGCTGGCCGTGACTTTGCCCCGCATGACGCGATACGCCCAAGCGGTATAGATCACGATCAATGGCATGAAGAACAACGTGGCCCAGAACATGATGGCCAGGCTCAGATGGCTGGAAACGCTGTCCCACACGGTAAGACTCGCCGCAGGCATCGATGACGACGGCATGACAAAGGGGAACATGGATACCCCTGCCGTACCGATGACACCGACCACCGCAAGCGATGACGCGACGAACGCTGAAAGGGTACGGCGCCTCATCAGCAACAGCGCCGCACCGGCGGCGCCGGCCAGTCCAAGCGCGGGCAGCAGCCACAGCGAAGGATAGCGACCATAATTGGCCATCCAGGCCCCCGCCTCCCTCACGACCGACTTGCCGAGAATGTCGGGCAACCCGGCGGTATCCACGAGCGACGTGATGCGATACCCCTCGATCCATTGCAGCCAGATACCCGCCAGGATGAACGAACACACCAGCACGATCGCCGCGCCTACCGCGCCTTTTATCGCCCGGGACTGAATGTTGCCCTCCGTGCGATGGGCCAGGTACGTGCCCCCCTGCAGCGTAATCATGGCGCTGCTGACCAGGCCGGTCAGCAGCGCGAAAGGGTTGAGCAATTGCCAGAAGCTGCCGGTGTACGTTGACACCAGGTACTCATTGAAGTGAAACGGTACACCCTGCAGCAAGTTGCCAAACGCGATGCCGAACACCAGCGGCGGCACGGCCCCACCCACGAAAAGCCCCCAATCCCAGGTACTGCGCCATACCGGATGGTGGATCTTGCTGCGGTAGTCGAAACCCACCGGGCGGAAGAACAACGCCCAGAGCACAAGGATCATCGCCCAATAGAATCCGCTGAATGCAGTGGCATAGACCACCGGCCATGCGGCGAACAACGCGCCGCCCGCCGTAATGAACCAGACCTGATTGCCATCCCAATGCGGCCCCACGGTGTTGATCACGACGCGGCGTTCCATGTCATTGCGCCCCACAAACGGCAAGAGCGTGCCGACGCCCATGTCGTGGCCGTCCATGATGGCGAAACCTATCAGCAGGACGCCGACCAGCGCCCACCAGATGATCTTGAGCGTGAAGTAATCAAGCATGGTGAAGCTCCTTCAACTTGGCGTCGTGGACGTAACGACCGGTACCGAGGCTGCCGGGGCCCTGGCGGGCGAACTTGACCATCAGGAACATTTCCACCGCCAGCAGCACCGTGTAGAAAACGACGAACCCAGCCAGAGAGCCGTACAGGTTATCGACACTGAGGGTGGAAACGCTCATGTGAGTCGGCAACACACCGTAGATGGTCCAGGGTTGGCGGCCGTATTCAGCCACGAACCAACCCAGTTCGCAGGCAAGCCATGGCGCAGGCAGCATCAACAGTGCGCAGCGCAGTAACCCGCGATGATGTGGGCCGCTCGACTTCAAGGTGCTCCAGAATGCCATCCCAAAAAGCACGAGCATGGCAAAGCCCAGGCCGACCATGATCCGCAACCCCCAGAACATCGGGGTCACGCGCGGTACGGTGTCGTTCACCGCTTTGTCGATGATGGCTGGCGTGGCCTGGTTGACATCCTCGACGTACTTTTTAAGTAGCAGGCCAAAACCCAGGTCGGCCTTGTACGCTTCGAAGGTATCGAACGCGACCTTATCGGTGCGATCGGCGCGCAGCGCTTCAAGCGCATTGACGGCGGTAATGCCCCGCAGAATGCGCGCGCGGTTTTTCGCTTTGATGTCATGGATGCCCGGAATCTGCTTGCTGACCGAGCGCGTGCCGATCAAGCCCATCACCCACGGCACATCGAGTTCCCAGTTATTCCTGGACTCGGCTTCATTAATGCTGGCCACCAGGGTCAAGCCCGCCGGTGCAGGTTTGGTTTCCCACATGGCCTCCATGGCCGCCAGCTTCGTTTGCTGCGCCTCGCCCACCGTGTAACCCGACTCATCCCCCAGTACGATGACACTCAGCACCGAAGCCAGGCCGAAGGCGGCCGCCACTCGAAAGCTGCGCTTGGCAAACTCGACATCACGCCCCTTGAGCAAGTACCAACTGGAAATCGACAACACAAACATCGAGCCGGTGACATAACCGGCAGACACCGTATGGACGAACTTGGCCTGCGCCACCGGGTTGAAGACCACGGCCCAGAAATCCACCATCTCCATGCGCATGGTGATGTAACTGAATTGCGAGCCCACCGGGTTCTGCATCCAGCCATTGGCGATCAGAATCCACAACGCCGACAGGTTGGTGCCAATGGCCATCAACAGCGTGACCAGCAAATGATGTTCTTTCTTCAGGCGATCCCAGCCGAAAAAGAACAACCCGATCATGGTCGATTCGAGAAAGAACGCCATCAGGCCCTCGATGGCCAACGGGGCACCGAAGATGTCCCCGACGTAGTGCGAGTAGTACGCCCAGTTGGTGCCGAACTGAAACTCCAGGGTGATACCGGTGGTCACGCCCAACGCGAAGTTGATACCGAACAATTTGCCCCAGAAGCGAGTCATGTCTTTCCAGATGACATTACCTGTCATCACGTAGACGCTTTCCATGATGACCAGCAGCCACACCATCCCCACGGTGAGCGGCACAAACAGGAAATGGTACAGCGCAGTGGCTGCGAACTGCAGCCGTGACAAATCCACCAATTGTTCTGAGATCACTTACTTGCCCCTTGAGCCGAGGTGGGTACGCCGAACCTGTCGCTGATGGTGTTCGAGTCAACGCTGACGCGCGAATCCTTGATGAACAGCCACCACAGCACTGTCAGCACGACCAGTTTGATCAGCACTGCTGTGAGCAGATGGCGACGCAGTCGTTTATCGGAAATAGTCATGGGGCAAGCATTAGCACGGCTCATGCCAACGCCGGGTTTGATTATTTATTCTTATAAAACAAGGAACTAGTGAAAACCGCCGAAACTCGTCGGCTGGTATGGAGAGAAAAAAGCCTGCCAAACTGCCAGCGATGGCAGTCATTGGCAGTCAAGGCTCGATGGCGCTCAGGCCAGACCTTGTTCTTTCAACCGCCGGTATAACGTGCGTTCACTCACACCCAGGTGTTTGGCCAGTTCGCTGCGGGTGCCTCTGAAAGTGGTCACGAGCTGTTCCAGGTCCCTGCTATCGGGCGCAGGAGCCAAGGCTGGGGCCAACAACGCCACGGGGGGCGCGGGCAGATGCAAGGCGTGAATGACGCCGTCGTCGGCAAACAGCGCGGCTCTTTCCAGGACATTGCGCAACTCGCGGATATTGCCCGGCCAGGAAAACCGCTGCAATTGCATCAGCGCCTCGGGATCGATGGTCAGCCGACGCTTACCGGTCCCGGAACGTTGCAGGAACGAGTCCACCAACAAGCCGATGTCTTCAAGGCGATGACGCAAGGGCGGTAGATGGATGGGAAAAACGCTGATGCGGTAGTACAAGTCCTGCCTGAACTCGCCTTTCTCCAGCATCTTTTCCAATGGCTTATGGGTCGCGGCCACCAACCTGAAATCCGCGTGCAGGGTTTCTACACTGCCGACACGGCGATAGGTTCCAGACTCAATCAGTCGCAACAGTTTCACCTGCATGGCCAAGGGCACGTCGCCTATCTCATCGAGAAACAGCGTACCGCCCTGGGCGGTCTCCACCAGGCCCACCTTGCGCACGGTGGCTCCAGTAAACGCGCCCTTCTCGTGGCCGAACAGCTCGCTCTCGAACAAGGTTTCGGTCAAGCCGGAGCAATCAACCACGACAAAAGGTCCCGCGGCCCGCTCACTGGTTTCATGGACGGCGCGGGCAAACAGCTCCTTGCCTGTGCCGGACTCTCCCAGCAACAGCACCGGTAACATCGAGGGCGCTACCCGCTGCAGTTCCAACAGCGCCTGATTAAAGGCCGGCGAACTGCCCACCAGCCCTTCATTACTGGGCCGGGCCGAGGCGCTACGTACCAAGGTGAGCCGTTCCACATAAGCGCTGATGGCGCCATGTTCATTGAGAATTGGCCGCAGTTCCACGTCGACGTGTTCGGGCCCGCGCGGTGTGTGGTGAATGTGCAAGACCCGATCCGGACTGCGCATTTCCCTGGCCTTTTTCATCGGGCAGTTCTCGCCGGCCTGGTCACAAGGCACGTCGTAGTGGTGGGAAATCTGATAACACTTATGGCCAATGAATGGTTTGTCGGCGCTGCCGAACTGACGCAGGTAAGCCGTGTTCGCCGCCAGGATGTTGTAATCGGGATCAAGGACGATCATCGGCTGGGGCTCGTGCTCCAGAAACGAGACCAGGGACTGCACCTGGTCTGGATGTGGAAGCAGGTCTTGGGTAGGCGACAGGCGGTGTGTCATTGCGGCTCCAGTGAATGCATCCAGCAGGGGTGACACTGCCACTATGCCAACAAATGCTGCCAATGGCAGTTTAATTGTCTGTAGATCGGCAGAGGCCTTGTCGAGACCCGTGAACTTAAATCAATAAAATCATGCAGTTAGGTTTTTATCCAAATCCGGGATCGACATGGCAGCATTATTGCTGTGTCTGTTCTTCAAGCGGCCGAGAGCCCCGAAGGAGACCGTTCATGACCGTAAAACCGCACGTCGAAGGTTTTTTCGATCCCGAGACCCACACCGTCAGCTATCTGGTGCTGGACGAAGCGACCCGCCAGTGCGCATTGATCGACAGCGTCCTGGACTACGACCCCAAATCTGGCCGTACCGCAACCACCTCGGCCGACAAGCTGATGGCCAGGGTGGTCGAGCTGGAGGCGAAGGTCGAATGGATTCTTGAGACCCACGTCCATGCCGACCATCTCACCGCCGCCCCGTACCTGAAGGAAAAACTCGGCGGCACAATAGGGATCGGAAGCCGGATTGCCGCCGTACAGGAAGTCTTCGGCACGCTGTTCAACACACGTGGGGAGATGCCTCGCGACGGCAGTCAGTTCGACCATCTGTTTGTCAATGACGAGTCATTTACTATTGGTACGCTGCAATGCCGCGCGCTCCACACGCCGGGCCACACCCCCGCCTGCATGACGTATGTCGTCAGCGACGGCCAGGAAACGGCGGCATTCGTTGGCGACACCTTGTTCATGCCCGACTACGGTACCGCACGGTGTGACTTCCCCGGTGGCAACGCGCATACCTTGTTCCGATCCATCAACAAGGTTTTGAGCTTGCCGGCCAACACCCTCCTCTACACCTGTCACGATTACCAACCCGGTGGCCGCGAGGTGCAATTTTCCAGCACCGTCGCCGAGCAACGTGCCGACAATGTCCATGTCCGTAACGGCATCAGCGAAGAAGCATTCGTGGCGATGCGCACCCAGCGCGATGCCTCGCTGGAGATGCCGACGCTCATCCTGCCATCGGTCCAGGTCAACATGCGGGCCGGGCATTTCCCGGAGCCGGAATCGAACGGCACGTGCTACCTGAAAATCCCGCTCAATCGACTCTGACGCCCCCCCTATAAGAAAAACAGTCATCACGGAGACATTCATGGACATCCGCCACCTTGCGTCCGGCCTCTCGATATCAGGGCAGATCCATCCCGAACAATTGAGTGAGATCAAAAACAGCGGCTATCGCGCCATCATCTGTAACCGCCCCGATGGTGAAGGCAGCGATCAACCTTTGTTTGCCGACATCCAGCGCGCAGCGCAAGCGATGGGCATCGAGGCGCACTACCTTGCGGCCGAGTCCGGCAAGGTGACCGACGAACAGGGCGTGACCTTCGGCAAATTGTTCGAGTCGTTGCCCAAGCCCGTGTTGGCGTATTGCCGCTCCGGCATGCGCTCGACCACGATGTGGGCACTGTCCCAGGCCGGCCAGCAGCCCTTGCCCCAGATTGTCGAAACAGCCAGCAAAGCCGGCTTCGACATAAAAGGCGTCATTCGCAGGATTGCCAACGAGGGCCGCACGCCTGTGGGCGTGGCCGAAGCCCGACATGCGGTGGTCATTGTCGGCGGCGGTGCGGCGGGCATCGCGGCGGCTTCGAGTTTATTGGCACGCGAGCCAGGCTTGGACATTGCCATCATCGATCCGGCGGATGTGCATTATTACCAGCCCGGCTGGACCCTCGTCGGCGGCGGCGTGTTCGAGGCGCACAAAACTGCCCACACGATGGGCGCGACCATTCCTCGGGGCGTGCACTGGATAAAAGCGGCTGTCGCAGCCTTCGAACCTGAAAACGACGCCATTATTCTCGATGGATGCCGAGTGGTCCGATACGAGCAGTTGATCGTGTGCCCGGGCCTTAAACTGGATTGGCATGCCATTGAAGGCCTGCCGCAGACGCTGGGGCGCAACGGTGTCACCTCAAACTATCTGTACCACCTGGCCCCCTACACTTGGGAACAGGTGCAGCAACTGCGCAGTGGTCGGGCCATTTTCACGCAACCGCCCATGCCGATCAAATGCGCCGGGGCCCCTCAAAAAGCGATGTACCTGTGCGCCGACCACTGGAGACGCCAAGGGGTACTCGGCGATATCGAGATCGACTTCTGCACCGCCGGGACAGTCCTGTTCGGCGTTCCCGACTACGTGCCGGCCCTGATGAAATACGTCCACGCCTATGGGATCGACCTGAGTTTCGGCAGTACGCTGACGTCTGTCGATGGACCGGCACAAACGGCGACCTTCAGGTGCGTCAAGGCCGACGGCAGTACTCACCTTGTGACGCACGACTTCGACTTACTGCATGTAGTGCCCCCCCAGGTTGCGCCGGATTTTATCCGCGTAAGCCCTCTGGCCGATGTGGCGGGCTGGATCGATGTCGATCCCGACAGCTTGCAGCATAAAACCTGGGCGAATATTCACGCATTGGGCGATGCGACCAATACCAGCAACGCAAAAACCGCGGCGGCGGCGCGCAAGCAGGCGCCCGTGGTCGCCCACAATGTGCTGGCGGCCATGGGCAAGGCCAAGGGCAGCGCCCATTACGACGGCTACGGTTCCTGTCCGCTGACCGTGGAACGCGGCAAGGTCGTGCTCGCTGAATTCACCTACGGCGGCAAGCTGGCCCCCAGCTTCCCGTCCTGGCTGATCGACGGTACTCAGCCTTCGAGGCTCGCCTGGCTACTGAAAGAGCGCATTCTTCCGCCGCTGTATTGGAAAGCCATGCTCAAGGGCCGTGAGTGGCTGGCGAAACCTGAACTGGCGGACCTATGAAATCGAACCTCCGCACCAGGAGACCGAGATGATTGCAGTCCTGCTACTGGGCTTTGCGGTGGGCGTGATCCTGGCGCTGACCGGTGCCGGCGGCGGCATACTCGCCGTCCCGTTCCTGGTTTTTGGCGTGGGCTTGAGCATGGCCGAAGCCGGGCCCATTGGTTTGCTGGCGGTAGGCCTGGCCGCCACCCTCGGCGCCGTGATGGGCCTGCGCAAAGGCATCGTGCGCTACAAGGCTGCACTGGTGACGGCCGGAGCAGGCGTCATCTGCTCGCCGCTGGGCCTTTGGTTGGCGCAGCGCACGCCCAACCGTCCGTTGACGATCCTGTTTGCCTTGTTGCTGATGTACGTGGCGTTCCGGGCATTGCAAAAATCATTGCCTTCGTCTGTCAGGAAAAAGGCATCCGAAACACGCAAACCGCCGCCCTGTGTCCTGGACGAAAATCGCGGCAAGCTCAACTGGACCGGCCCTTGTGCGTGGGCGCTCACGGCTTCAGGCATAGTCGCCGGGGTTCTTTCCGGACTGCTCGGCGTCGGCGGTGGTTTTGTCATGGTTCCGGCGCTCCAGCGGTACACCAATTTGACCACCCAGTCGGTGCTCGCCACATCGCTGACCGTCATCGCGTTGGTTTCCATGTCAGGGGTGCTGGCGAGTTCGGCGATGGGCCACCTGCAATGGCCAATAGCGCTACCCTTTTCCATGGGGGCCATCGTCGGCATGCTCGGCGGGCGCCTGGTCGCCGCCAGGTTGCCGGAACCCTATCTGCAAAGAGGCTTCGCCCTTGTGTCGACGCTGGTAGCGGTCGCGCTGCTGGTAAAAACCCTGGGTTGAATCGCGCAGTGAAATATCAACGATGGTGTACCGGAGAACGCTGATGAATCTTGACTGGTTCAACTTTACGCCTTGGTCATCCCTGGCCGGCGGTATGTTGATTGGCTTGGCGGCCAGCCTGTTCGTGGTCGCCAACGGCCGGATCGCCGGCATCAGTGGGCTGATCGGCAGCCTTCTGCAGCGTGGCAGCGAAGGGCTGGGCGAGAAGGCCCTGTTTCTCCTGGGTCTGCTCGTCGCGCCGCTGTTATGGGGCGTGTTTGCGAGGTTGCCGCCGATCGAGTTCCAGAGTGGCTGGTTCGGCCTGACTGTCGCGGGCCTGTTGGTGGGTGTAGGCACTCGTTACGGCTCGGGCTGCACCAGTGGTCACGGCGTGTGTGGCCTATCGCGCCTTTCACCGCGTTCGATGGCCGCCACGGTGTGTTTCATGCTCAGCGGTTTCGCCACGGTATTTGTCCTGCGTCACGTGATAGGGGTTTGAACATGCGCAAACTGACGGCATTCATCGCGGGCCTGTTCTTTGGCCTCGGGCTGCTCCTGGCAGGCATGGCCAACCCGAAAAAGGTGTTGGGTTTCCTGGATCTGGCCGGCACTTGGGACCCGTCCCTGGCGCTGGTGATGATCGGCGCGATCGGCACCGCCATTGTCCCGCTGGCCTGGGCGCGCCAACAGACTCATTCGCTGCTGGGCAGCCCCATGCAGTTGCCGGTCAAGCGCGAACTGGACCCACGCCTGATCGGTGGCAGCCTGGTGTTTGGCATCGGCTGGGGCATCGCCGGCATCTGTCCCGGCCCCGCCGTGGCCATTCTGCTGACCGGACACTGGCAAGCCTTTGTGTTCATGCTGGCCATGTTGGCGGGCATGTTGTTGTTCACCGCGCTGGAAACCCGGCGCGTCCATTGATCGGGAGATTGCCATGAAAGCCAACATCGGAACCATTGACCGCGGCGCACGTATTGCCGCGGGACTTGTCCTCATCATCCTGAGCCTGACGGGCTTGATCGGTGCGTGGGGCTGGATTGGCCTGGTGCCACTGGCCACGGGCATCTTTCGCTTCTGCCCGCTCTATTCGTTGTTGGGCATCAAGACCTGCAAACGTTGCTGAGGCGCACAACGGCCCTCCTCCTGGAACGGCCATTAACCTTGCAAGCCCCCCTTGGCGTCTTGCAACAGACTCCCTCGACCCAAGGAATCATCGCCATGCCCTGCCCACAGCCCGATACGTATGATGTTGTCATCATCGGAGGGGGCCAGGCGGGCCTGGCGGCGGCCTATTTCCTGCGACGCACGCCCCTGTCGTTCATCATCCTCGACGCCCAGGAAGAACCCGGTGGTGCCTGGCGCCATGGCTGGAATTCGCTGCGACTCTTTTCCCCGGCGACCTGGAGCTCGATCCCCGGCTGGATGATGCCCCCCACACAAGATGGCTATCCGTCGCGAGACCATGTGATCGATTACCTCAAGCACTATGAGCAGCGCTATGAATTTCCTAGGGTGCGGCCAGTGCAGGTCACTCGTGTAGAGCGGACAGAAACGGGCATGCGCGTTCATGCTCCTGACAGGCAATGGAACGCCCGGGTCGTGATCAGCGCAACGGGCACCTGGAGCAACCCCTACATCCCTCGCTACCCTGACGCGGCCTTGTTCGCTGGCCAGCAAGTGCATTCGGCGGACTATGTCGAGGCATCCCCTTTCGCCGGCAAGAAAGTCCTGGTGGTGGGCGGCGGTAATTCAGGGGCGCAGATTCTGGCCGAGGTGTCGAAAATCGCCAAGACCACTTGGGTCACTCCCCTCGAGCCGCTGTTTCTTCCCGACGAAGTGGATGGGCGCGTGTTGTTCGAGCGCGCCACCGAACGCTGGAAGGCCCAGCAGGAAGGTCGCGTCATCGACCAGCCTGTAGGAGGGTTGGGTGACATCGTCATGGTGCCGCCGGTGGTCGAGGCCCGTGAACGCAACGTCCTTCAGGCCGTCAGGCCTTTCGAGCGTTTCACCCGCAACGGCGTGATCTGGGTCGACGGCCACGAATCAGCGGTGGACGTGGTGATCTGGTGCACTGGATTCAGGCCCGCGCTGCAGCACCTGGATGCGCTGGGGGTGCTCAACAACGAGGGCCGCGTGGAAGTCGAGGGCACTCACTCGATACAAGAGCCCAGGCTGTGGCTGGTCGGCTACGGCGAGTGGACGGGTTCGGCTTCCGCCACTCTGATCGGTGTCACACGCACGGCACGCAGTTCGGTTGACGAGATAGTCGCCTTTCTTGCCGAACAATCTCCGGCCGATGCGCCTGCTTGAACCACCGCACGGGGCCGGTCACTCGTCATGGCCGCGAGGAACGCTTAGAAACGCGCTATTTCCAAGGTCGCACACAGCCCACCCTCGGTGCGATTGTCCAAGCGTATGCGCCCTCCCAGTCGATCCGCGATGGTGCGGACGATCGTCAGGCCCAGCCCCGCCCCCTGGTCATTGCCGCGACTATAGAACCGCTCGAAAAGCCGCTCACGCTCAGCCTCGTCGATACCCGGCCCCTGGTCTTCGACGGACAGCTCGTAGTGATCGTCTTTCCTGGCCAGTCGTACGGTGATTGTGCCGTTGGCCGGAGAAAAATTGGCCGCGTTGGTCACCAGATTGTTCAAGGCGATGTCGATGACCACCGGGTCGATTCGAACCGGGCCGATGTCATCGCTGACATCCAGCACCGGCTCGAGCCCCTTGCTTAACAACCAGGGCGTCAGTTGAACCAGGCTCGCACGAACCGTGGCGGGCAGGTCGATGGCCGCAGGCGTCGGAACACCCGCCTGCGGTTCGAGCCGCGCCATGGTGAGCAGTTGATTGACCAAACGCGTGGTGCGATCGACACCAGCGATCAGGTGTTCCAGGGACTCGCGACGGTTTTGCTCGCTCGCCGCCTCCATCAGGTTCTGTGCATGCACCCGCAGCACGGCCAAGGGCGTACGCATTTCATGGGCAGCGTCGGCAATAAAACGCCGCTCACGGCCCATCACCTCCTGGATCTGCGCCAAGACGCGGTTGAGGGCCGCCTGCATGGGCTCAAGCTCCGTCGGGAGCGGCATCATTTGCAGCGGTTCCAGTGAGCCAGGATGCCTGGCGCGCAACTTTGCCGCCATATCGACCAGGGGCTTGAGCCCCCAGCCAATGGCCAGCCAGATCACCGCGGCAAGCACCACGCTGCCGATCAGGTTGGGCACGACCGTGTGACGAACAATGCGATCGACCAGGTCGGCACGCACGTCGTCGCGCTCGCCCACCCAGATCGTCAAGCCGTATTGCGCATCGTCCAGCACGAACGTCCGCCATTTACGGTTCGTCTGATCCACGACGTCACTGAAACCGGGCGCACCCGGCGGTGAAGTGAACGACGGTGCGCTGGAGGTATGAACCAGCACTGCCCCCTGTGAGTTCCAGACCTGGAATGCGATCTTGCTTTCATAGGGATGACCATTGACTTCGGGCCCCGCTTGCCCCAACGCCGAATTGAACGCCTGATACAGCTCGGCGTGCTCCTTGCTCGCCATCGGCATGCGCATCACGCCCTGCAACAGCCGGGCATTCTGCGCCAAATGGGCATCGTAGACCTCGGCGATTTCGTGGTTGCTGTCATGTAGATTGAATACGGTGATGATCAACAGGCCAAGGAACAGCAGGCCGAGAATCAGCGTGAGGGTGCGACGCCGGATCGAACTCATCGACGCTCCTCCACCAGGTAACCGACACCACGAATGGTGCGGATCAGGTCGGTGGAGAATTTCTTGCGCAGGTGATGGATGTGCACTTCCAGCGTGTTGCTCTCGGCCTCCTCGCTCCAGCCGTAGAGCAACTGCATCAAATGATCGCGGGTCATGACGCGGCCCGGCGGCGAGAGCAGTTCATGGAGCAACTGATATTCCTTGGGTGTCAGGGCCACCGGCTTGCCCTGGTAACTGACTTGCTGGGTACCGGGGTTCAGGCTGATGCCGGCATGTTCGATCAACGCTTGGGCGCGGCCGGCGCTGCGGCGCAACAAGGCCCTTAACCGGGCCTTGAGTTCCGCCAGATCGAAGGGTTTGACCAGATAATCGTCGGCCCCGGCGTCCAACCCGGCGATGCGATCCTCGGTGGCATCCCGGGCAGTGAGGATCAGCACCGGCAGGTTGGAACCACTGTCACGCAAGCGCCGCAACACTTGCAGACCATCCATGCGTGGCAGGCCCAGGTCGAGCACCGCCAGGTCGAAGGCTTCACTGAGCAACGAATGCAAGGCGCTGCTGCCGTCCTGCACCCAGTCGACGGTATAGCCTTCGCGACTCAGGGCCTGATGGATGCCCTCGCCCAAGGCCACGTCATCCTCGATCAGTAATAAACGCACATGCGCTCCTGTCAGTTCAATTGCTTGTTCACATCCACCAGTAACGCGTCGATCTCCTTGCGGCGCCCGGCATCGGCGGTTTCTCGACCCGGCCGCGGTGCTGCCTGCAAGGCTTTTTGCAGCGCTGCCTTGGCTTCGCCATAGCGCTTTTGACGGTAGAGGTGATCGCCCCAAAAGTACAGGCTGTCGATGCCGTTGGGGTTGAGTTGCAAAGCCTGCTGGAGCAATTGCTCGGCCTTGTCCGAGTCGCCGAATCCCAGCGGCCAGCCCGGCACTCGGTCGTAGAGTGCGCCGAGGCTGGTGTAGGCCGAGCCTTGCAGGGCCTTGGGGTCCAGGGTCAGGGCTTTTTCCAGGTCGCCCTTGGCATCCTTGACCTTGCCCAGCGCGCCGATCCCGCCCTTGGCACCGGCCCAACTGCTGTTGACGATGCCGGACCAGATCCACGCTTCGGCCACCGATTGACGCGCCTGCTTGAACGCCGATGCCTGGACGGCGAGTTTTTCGAACGCATCGGCGCGTTGGCCTTCGGGCACTTCATATTGAATGTGGGCCCAGCGCTGCTGGATGTCGCCGAGACGTTGCTGGTCGGCCGCCTCCAACGCCCAGACGCTTTGGCTCAGGGTGCCGATCAACAGGCAAGCGAGGATTCTTTTCATGGTTTGAGGTGCTCGTCTTCGGGTTTGTGGCTGAGGCGGCGGACCAGCGGCAATTGCTTGCGCAGGCCTCGGTCCACCAAGTTGGGCAGCAGGCTGTTGAGGCCGACGAAAAAGCGTTCAGGCCACCCCAGATAGAGCTCACGACGGTCGCCGATAATCGCGTGGATTACCGCCGCCGCCACGGTTTTCGGGTCATCGACGTTGGCCTTGAGGGCCTGATTGAGCGCATCGGCCGCCGGGCTGTTCATGGCGGTACGGGTGGCCCGGGGCGCCACGTAGAGCACCCCGACACGGGTATCGGCCAACTCCCGGCGCAGGGCTTCGGAAAAACCCCGCAAGGCGAACTTGCTGGCGCAGTAACTGGCATAGCCGGGGTAGCCGATTGATCCATAGGTCGAGCCGACGTTGACCACCATCGCGCTGTCAGCCTGCTTGAGCAGCGGCAAGAGCAGCTTGGTCAGGCAGATCGGCGCGCTGATGTTCAGCGCCAGCATGGCGTTGATCTCGCTGTCGTCGAGTTGTTCGAGCATGGCGAAGTGGTTCACCCCGGCGGCATTGATCAGCAGGTTGATGCCGCCCTGGGCCTGCGCGGCGACCAGCACTTTGCGCCGGTCGGCGAGGAAGGTCAGGTCGGCTTCGACCCAGTTCAAGTGCTGCGGATAACGTTCCAGCAACGGCTGCAAGGCTTCGTGATGCCTGGCCACGGCCAGCACCCGCGCACCACTGGCGCACAGCGCGGCAGCGATAGCCTGGCCAATTCCGCCACTGGCGCCGGTCAGCACGACACGCGCATCACACAGGCGCATGTTCATGCCCTCCATCACGCGGCAGGCCGCGGAACATGTCGGTGTACAACCGGTACACCACCTTGGAGGCATGGATCACCGCAGCCTGGTCCGCCGGATCGTCCAGCCGGTTCATCAAACCGCGATAGGTCTGCATATGCTCAATGTCCAGCGATCCATGGGAACTGAGGTAGCTGAACGCCGTGGGCGGCAATTCCAGGCGCTGACGGATGCTGTCGGCGGCATGGGTCGCCAGGGCGATACTGGTGCCCTCCAGCACGTTGACCATGCCGAACAGGCCTACCGGGTTGCCTCGGGCGATCAAGTCATAGAGGTAACTGACCATCAGCTCGATGGGCAACGAAGGCTGGCCGTTGCGCACCGCTTCCTTATCGCCACCGCACACGGCAATGTCATCCAGCACCCATTGTTCATGGCCGTACTCTTCGTCGATGTATTCGCACACGGCCTTGCGCAGCCATTCCAGGTGCGTTGGCAGGCGCGCCCCGCAAGCCATCATCAACGGCACCGTATGGCGCACGTGGTAATACGCCTGGATCAGGAAGCCCCGGTAACTGGCCAGACTCACCTGACCGTCGAGGGCGTCACCGATGATCGGCAGATTGAACAGGGTCTGGCGCTCTTGCTGGGTGGCTTCTTGCAACGCGTCAAAAAAACTCATGATGGGGATTCCTCGGACAAGGCAGATGAAATGAGCTGCGCGCGGTAATGCTCAACGATGGCCTCCCGGCGTGGCCGGCCATTGGCGGTGAGCATGCCGTTGGCTGCGCTGAAGGGTTGGTCCAGGCGCGTCCAGCGATGGACCCGTGCGTAATCGGGCAGCGTGCCGTTGGCCTTGGCCACGGCCAGCTCCAATGCTTGATCGGTACAGTCGGCGTGGGCGGGCCAGAGCAGTGCATGGTTGTGCGGCATGGCTTCGCCATAAACGAAGGCCTGGGCAATGTCACCGCCCTGGGTGAGTTCGGCTTCAACCCATTCAGGGTTCACGTTGCGCCCGAAACTGGTGACGAACTGGTGCTTCTTGCGACCACGCAGATAAAGGAAACCGTCTTCGTCGAACTCGCCCAGGTCGCCGCTGGGCCACCATTCGCTGACGTGCGGTGGCTCCCCCAGGTAACCGAGCAGCGTCGAGCCTTTGATCAGGACTTCGCCGTCATCGGCCAAGCGCACCTCCACATGGGGCAGCGGCTGGCCGACACTGCCGGCACTATGAGCCTGTGGCCGATTGAGGCAGACCACCGAGGCGCACTCCGACAGCCCATAGCCTTCAAACACCGGCAGGCCAACCCGCTGGGCCCGCTGCAACAAATCGTGGGACACCCGTGCCCCGCCAACGGCGGCGAAGCGCACGATGTGCGGGTTGAACATCTTCTGTTCGGCTGCCGTGACCAACATCAACAGCAGCTGCGGAACCAGGATCAGGCTCTGCGCTCGACGCTCGGCCAGGCACCCCAGCAGCCGCAACGGATCAACCCCGCTGGCGCCCTGGATACCGAGCGTCTTCTGGCTGGGCAGGCTCAGCATGGCACCGGCATACAACGCCGCGTAGCAGCCAAGGTTTTCCAGCAGAATCGCCAGGGGCAGCAACGCCAGGTGATGCCTGGCCTCGACCGGTTCGCTGGCCTGCTCCAGTTCACGGGCCACCCGCAACAGGCTGTCGGCGCTCAGGCAAACGCCTTTGGGCGTGCCGGTGGTGCCGGAGGTGAATGTCAGCTTGGCGGTGCCTGCCGGCAGACGACTCGGTCCGTCGAAGTGCCGCCGCCAGAACTCGCCACTGTGCTCGTATCCGGTAGCTTGCAGTTGCGCTTCGAATGCCGGCTCGGCAATCACTCGCTCGGCCTGGCTCTGTTCCAGGCAGTGCCGACGTTGCGCCTGGCTGAAAAACCCGGGCAGGATGACGCAGGTCAGCCCTTCGAACAGTGCGGCAAGGTCCCAGAGCATCACTTCGATGCCGTTGTCCAGGGCCAGGGCGACAACACTGATGTGTTCGTCGCGCAGGCGTTGCTGGCGGTACACCACTTCGGAATAAAGTGTCGCGTAGTCAAGCTGCGAGCCGTCACCCCACAGCGCCACGGCGTGGCCCCTGCGCTCAGCATGACCACGTAGGGTGCGCTTGAAGCGTTCCATTTCAGGCAACATGGCTGGTTTCTCCGAGGTCCGTCGGCAGTCCCAGGCGATTGAACAGGCCGGTATTGCGCAAATGAATGAAACCGGCGCGGATGTTGCCGACATGAACCCACGGCTGGCTCTCGTAGTAGCGACCCCATAGATGACGGTCGTCGCCGAGGCGCTGCGGGTCGGCCGGGCACAGCGTCGCAGGCTTGAGGCCCAGGCGGTGGAAGCTGTTGACCAAGCCGATGTTGCCCGTGAACGCAACCCACTCCAGGCCGCCCATGGCCAACAGATAAGTGATCGCGATGATGCTCAGCCGGGCGCTGCCCGTGTCGCTGGCGGCCAGGTTGCCAACCTCGACGATGCCGACGCGGTCCACCGGACGGTCGGCGGCGGCACTGATCAAAGGCTCGATGGGGCTGTCCAGGTAACGCTCGAGAAACAGTGGCCCCTGGGCGGCCCGGCGCACGCCAGCGGCTGCGCAGAGCGTGCCGCGGACATCGTCGAGCCCGAACAGCTCCGGCATGAAGTGCCGAATATCGGCGCCGTGGACCTGGCGAAAGCGCTGCTGGATGAACGCTTCGAACTCAGTTCGCCGAGGTTGCCCCGGCAAAGTCCGGTGCAAGTGGCGAACCGGCAGGCCGGCGTCGCCAAACGCCAGCGGCAGGTGGATGTTCCAGTCGAAATCGGGCATGGGTCAACGTTCTCCCTCGGGCTATTGGGAGAAAGTATCGGGGCCGTTTCTTAACGAAGTCTGAAGGTGGCAAATTTGGGGTCGGTCGAAAAATAGTCCGGTCAAACCCGGGCTGCCCTTGATCGTTTTTCCGTAGTACAGTAGGCAAAACCCGATAAATATCCACCTTGAGATGACCCTGACGTGCCAGGCCCCAACCTCAACGGACCCGCACACCCCATCATCCTCCTGCCGCGGCGGTAACTGCATGATCGACATCACCGAAGTTTCCATTGCCCAACTGCGCGCCGCGCTGGAATCGGGCCAGACCACGGCGGTAGCGCTTGTCCAGGCTTACCTGGCCAGGATCGATGCCTACGACGGCGCCGATACGCCCACAGCCCTCAACGCGGTGGTGGTCCGCAACCCCGATGCATTGAACGAGGCCCAGGCCTCCGATGCCCGGCGGGCCAGCGGTCAGACCCTGGGGCCGCTTGACGGCATTCCCTATACGGCCAAGGACAGTTACCTGGTCAAGGGGCTCACTGCCGCTTCCGGCAGCCCGGCGTTCAAGGACCTGATTGCTTATCGCGATGCGTTCACCGTCGAACGGCTTCGCGCCGCCGGGGCCATCTGCCTGGGCAAGACCAACATGCCGCCCATGGCCAACGGCGGCATGCAGCGCGGGGTGTATGGCCGTGCCGAGAGCCCATACAACGGCGATTACCTCACCGCACCCTTTGCCTCGGGCTCCTCGAACGGTGCGGGCACGGCAACCGCCGCCAGTTTCGCAGCGTTCGGTCTTGGGGAAGAAACCTGGTCGAGCGGACGCGGCCCAGCGTCGAACAATGGCTTGTGCGCGTATACACCATCGCGCGGCGTGATCTCGGTGCGTGGCAACTGGCCGTTGACGCCGACGATGGACGTCGTCGTACCCTACGCCAGAACCATGGCCGACCTGCTCGAAGTGCTGGACGTGGTGGTCGCCGAGGACCCGGACACCCGTGGCGACCTGTGGCGCCTGCAACCCTGGGTGCCGATTCCCAGCGTCGAGTCGGTTCGCCCGGCCTCGTATCCGAGCCTTGCCAGCAATCCGGGGGCGCTGGCCGGCATTCGGTTCGGCGTGCCACGGATGTACATCAACGCGGACCCTGAAGCCGGTACGGCAGAGTCCCCCGGCATCGGCGGCCCGACCGGGCAGCGAATCGTCACCCGCGCCTCGGTGATCGATCTTTGGGAACAAGCTCGCAAGGCCCTGGAGGCTTGTGGCGCCGAAGTGGTCGAGGTGGATTTCCCGCTGGTGTCCAACTGCGAGGGCGACCGTCCCGGCGCACCGACGGTGCTCACCCGCGGCCTGGTTTCCAAGGAATTCCTGCACCATGAATTGTGGGACCTGTCGGCCTGGGCATTCGATGATTTCCTGCGGGCCAACGGCGATCCAACGTTGAATCGCCTGGCCGACGTCGACGGCCCGAAGATCTTCCCCCACGACCCGGGCACCCTGCCCAACCGAGAGGACGATCTGGCCGCTGGCATGGATGAGTACGTAAAGATGGCCCAGCGCGGTATCACGCCGTGGGACCAGATCCCGACCCTGCCCGACGGCCTGCGTGGACTTGAAGAGACACGTCGAATCGATCTGGAAGACTGGATGGAGCGCCTGGGCCTGGATGCGGTGATCTTCCCGACCGTCGCCGATGTCGGGCCGGCCGATGCGGACATCAACCCGGCGTCTGCCGATATCGCCTGGAGCAACGGGGTCTGGGTCGCCAACGGCAACCTTGCCATCCGCCACCTGGGTGTGCCCACTGTCACCGTGCCGATGGGCGTCATGGCGGACATCGGCATGCCCGTCGGGCTGACGTTCGCCGGACGCGCCTATGATGATTCGACGCTGTTGAAACTGGCTGCGGCGTTTGAATCGATTGGCTCCAAACGCCTGATCCCACCTCGGACGCCGCCGCTGTCGGCTTGATCTGAGCATTGAGCTGGCTGGGTCTTGGGGTTGCTGCGCAGTCCCAAGACCCGGTTCTACAGCCGGAAATATTGTTGCATGGCACGGGAAAGCAGGCTCACGGCCTCATCGCCGTACGATGCCTGGGATCGCGTCAACGCCACCTCGTGCTCCTCGATGACCGGCACCAGGCACCAGGCTTCTGAACCGGCGCTCTAACCACCCGGGCTTGGCAGCGCGATGACGCCTGTGGCAGCGTAGGCTGGAATTTCAAACAACCCTCGCGCCCACAGCAAAACGGTAGCCATCATGATCTCGCATGTTTTTCTAGGTATCGCCGATTTTGATCGCGCCTTGGTGTTCTATTCAAAGGTCATGGCAGGGCTGGGCCTGACATTGAAATTTAGCGACGCCCGCAAAGGCTGGGCGGGCTGGGTTGCCGAGCATTCACCTCGCCCGATCTTCGTGATTGGGAAACCCTTTGACGGCAAGGCGAACGAACCCGGCAACGGACAAATGGTGGCTCTGCTCGCACCCAGCCGGGAAGCCGTGAGGGACAGCTACGCGACAGCACTGGCACTGGGCGGGACGTGTGAGGGAGAACCCGGATTGAGACCCCACTACCACCCCGACTACTACGGCGCCTACTTTCGAGATCTCGATGGCAACAAGCTTTGCGTCTGCTGCCATGATTCGGTGTCGACTTAGCCGTGGCACCGCGGACAAGAACGTTGGCGAGACCTGTTTCCTGACCGTTTCGCCCCGGAGGCAATTACAGGAACTGGCGGCCGGCCAATGGTGAGGAATTTCCCGCTCTATTGGGCGTTGCTGAAAACCAAGCCGTTACCTATTGGGGGCTTTCTTTCCCTGCCTAGCCAATGTACGAATAAACAGCGAATTCAAACCCATTGAACGGAAAACAAGCGACCTCTTTCATCCCCATCTTCAAGTGCGCACGAAGCGACGCTTCATTGTCTTTACGTATGAAAAGAATACCTTCGCGCCCAGGCTCGCGCCGCCGAAGATCGGCGAACATTCGCTGGGCCAAGCCCTTGCCACGTTCTTCCTCGCCTACGCAGATCGGGCCATAGACATAGGCATCCGGTGCGCCAGGATAAGCGGTGAACATTGCCTGTACGATCTGATCCATAGACGACACCCAAACATTGCATTGCAACCAAGTTCGGGACATCTACGGCGAGGCGCCAGGACGAGTGCGCCGTGGGGCCTAGACCTCAAGCACCAACGGCTCACTCCCCCGGGCCGGCACGGCGCAACAGATCAGCACCTCACCTTCGCCAACCGGTTCGGCCGGCATGCTCAGATAGTGCACCTGGCCGCGGCTCAAGCGGGTTTTGCAGGTACCACAGGAGCCGCCACGGCAACTGAATTCCGGGTTCAGACCACGCGCTTCGGCCAACTCCAGCAGCGTCCCACTGCCGGGCTCCCAACGTGCCTCCTGGCCAGCGCTGGCGAACAAGACCTTAACCGCTTCATTAGCGGCCGGCACTTGCACCGGCGCAGGTACGCTGACTTCCAGATCCCGCACAAGCGTCGAGGGCCCGAAGGTTTCCGCATGGATGCGATCGTCAGGGATGCGCAGTTTGCGCAATTGGTCGTACAGCGCCTGGGTAAAGCTGCCCGGCCCGCACAAATAGAAGTCGTAGTCGTTGAACGGCAGCAGTTGCTTGAGCAGTTCCACATTGATCCTACCCGCCAGGTCATAGCCCTCAGCGCCCCCTGCCTCAGAGGCCGACTGGCTGACCATGCGCAGAACCTGCAGCTTGTCGCCGGCACGGGCGGCCAGTTCGTCGATCTCGTCACGGAAAGCCAGGTCGGCCACCGAACGGGCGCTTTGCACCAACCAGACCGGGCGCATGCGGCTGATGCGTTGGCCCTGATAAACCACCTCGCGCAGCATCGACAACAACGGGGTAATGCCCACTCCCGCCGCCAGCAAGACCAACGGACGCCGCTCGGTGGCCTGGACAGTGAAATGGCCCTGGGGCGCTCGCGCCTCAATCTCATGCAGCGCCTGCACCTGTTCATGCAGATGGGTGGACACCGAGCCATCGCGCTTGACGCTGATGCGCAGGAAATCATCCGACGGCGCGCTGGATACGCTGTAGGTCCGGATCGACGGCGTGCTCTGCCCTTTCAGTAAGATCCGCACCGGCAAATGTTGCCCGGCTTCAAACCGGGGCAACCCCAAGCCATCGCTCGCCTGCAAATAGAACGAGCGAATGTTGTAGCTCTCATCCACCACCCGCGCGACCCGCAACGCACGCCAGCGGCTACGCAGCGCCTCGGCCTGCAAGCGCTCGGCGGCCTGCTCCCAACTGCCGGTCATCAATGAATTGGGCGAGTCGCCTTCGTCCTGCTCCGTCCAGCGCAGCGCAATGGCGGCCGGGCGATAAACGATGCGTTGCGGGATAAAGCGCAACAGCCGCTCGGCGCCCTGGAACGCGCTGATATCGGGATCGTCCAGCAGCACTTGCGCCGAGCCACTCATTTGCAGCAGATCGCCCGTCTGGAAATCGACGAACACCAGCCCGGCCCGAGGGTTGAGCAGGACGTTGCCCAGCGTGTTGAAGAACAGGTTGCCGGAAAAGTCCGGAATGGTCAGCGATCCGTCTTCATCCATGCGCACAAACCCCGGCTTGCCACCACGATGAGAAGCGTCGACCTGACGTTCGCCATCGCGCACCACGTAGGTGGCGATATAGAACGAGTCGGCCGCCGTCACCAGGCGTCGCACCTGCGGGTCGGGCACGGTCAGTTGACGCGGCGCCACGATCTGCGCGTCGACAAAGTGGTACTGGCGCAGGTTGATGTAGCGAGGGCAGTTGCCATACGCCTGGCTCACTGAAATCTCGAGCCCCGGGGCAAGCTGACGGCGCACGACACCGTTCATGCGGTTGCGCCGGCGGGTGTGCAACTCGATGCCCAGCATCCCGATGGCATCGCCCTCGCCCATGCCCTCCTGGGCCGGGTCGTTCGGCTCAGGCGCGAGGTTGATGTGCAGGGTCTGCGGATCGGGCGAGTTCATGAAGCCCGGTTGCCCAGCGCGCAGGGTCGCCCAGACGTCGCCTTGCCGATCCACCACCCCCAATACCACAAAAGGCAGTTGGGCATAGAACTCCCGGTGCTGGTCCGGCATCCACCTGCGCGCCAGTTGCCGTTGACCGACACCGGCCATCATGTCGACTGCCCCGACGGAGCGCTGCAAGGCCAGCTCTCCTTCGTGCCAGGGTGAGGTTTGTGCTTGCACGACTTCGTCCATCAGCGACTCCTCGCGCTCGCAGCCTGAACGCCTGCAACAGTGCGCTACGGTTAGGGATTCTCCGCCACCTTCTGCACGGGTGTGCAAGTGGATGGCGTCATCTTCTGCCCAAAGCGACTGCGCAGGAATACGCACAAACTGCAATCCACCGTTTCATAAAATGGAAGGGTGGAAACAGGCTTATGAGTGCGGCGTGCCCATTAATGCGCGCGTGCCCTTACCGCGCCGGGAGCCCAGCGAGTTAATCAGGTGGATGATTCGCTTGACGATGGACAACCCCAGTCCCTCGACGTCCTTGTCACGGAAGTGGCGTACCCGTGCGAGCGGTGCTGCTTGAAGGGGGGCAAACGCATGGATCTCAGGGGCGAGGACTCAGCTCACCTCAACCCACCCAGCCGATAGCCGTTTTGGGAATCACCTCGGACTCGTCGAGCTTGGACGCAAACATGCTCACTGCCTCGAGTGCATCCGTGGTCCCGTTCCGGATTTGCACGATGACCGAGCCGGCCTGGTCTGCCAGGGTTACGCCGCGCAATGCGCCTTCATGGGTCACGTTCATGCTGGTGACGGCATCGCGGGTTTCGGAGAGGATCATGCCGATCATTTCGGCAATCTCAGAGGTGGAGCGACTGGTGCGCCCGGCCAGTTGCCGGACCTCGTCGGCCACCACCGCGAACCCCCTCCCCTGATCCCCGGCCCGCGCCGCCTCGATCGCCGCGTTGAGGGCCAGAAGGTTGGTCTGGTCGGCAATGCCGCGAATGGTGTTGACGATGGCCGTGATCTCTTCCGAACGCGCCCCCAGTTGCCCAACCAGACGCGCGGACGCGCCAATGTTGTCGGCGATCTCGCGCATCTCCTTGGCGGTTTGGTGGATCACCTGGGCGCCCTGCTCGGCCACGCGTTCGGTCTCGGCGGAGATGTGATACGCACGGGAAGCACCGCGCGAGTCCTCTTCGAATTTCTCCACCCGCTCGGTGATATCACTGGCGAACTTCACGATCTTGCACAACTTGCCTTCAGCGTCGTAGACCGGGTTGTAGCTGGCTTCCAGCCAGACGACTTTGCCGTTTTTGCCGAGACGCTTGAATTGGCCGCTGAAAAACTCACCCGCATTGAGACGCCGCCAGAAATCACTGTACTCCGAGCTACCGACCAGGCTCGGTTCGCAAAACATCCGATGGTGCTTGCCCTTTAGCTCTGCCAGCGAGTAGTTCATGACATTCATGAAGTTGTCGTTGGCAGTCAGGATGTTGCCGCCCAGGTCGAACTCGATCACCGCCATGGCACGATCAAGTGCCGCCAGCCGACCACGAGTTTCGGCCTCGTTGGCAACCTTGGCGGTGACATCGAGCGCGTACTTGACCACCTTCACGACGCGCCGTTGCTCGTCCACTACCGGGTTATAGCTGGCTTCCAGCCACACGTTCTGCCCTTGCGCGCTGCGGCGCTGAAACGTGCCGGAAACGAATTGACCGGCGCGCAACTGGTTCCAGAATTCACGGTATTCGGCGCTGCCCGCCAGCGCTGGAGTGCAGAAATCCCGATGGGACAGACTGGCCAATTGATCCGCTCGGTAGCCCATCGTAGCGAGGAAATTCTCGTTCGCCCTAAGGACCTTGCCATCGGGGCTGAACTCGATAACAGCCATCGACCGTTCCAAGGCGCCGACCAGTCCTTTGTAGGTTGCCAATTCGGCCGTCCTAGCCGTCAGTTCATTTTTTAGTGTTGTATTAAACATGACGTACCCTCGGTGAACCCTGAAAGTAAGCGGACCTCGTTCTTATATCGGCTCGCTGACTGACGGCTGAACGGCACGGTGTAATCATGTTTCGGCGCCAAACCCCGCCGAATCCATCAACCAGGTTCTAAAGGCCTGCACTTTTGGGGTGTCGGCTGTTTCATGCGGGCTCACGAAATAGAAGCCGAGTTCAGATTTCAATCGCAGATCGAAGGGGGCAACCAATCGCCCGGCCTTCAGGTCGTCCTCGACATAAGTCGAACGCCCGATGCAGACCCCCAGGCCGTCAACCGCAGCCTGAACAGCCATCATGGCAAGGTCAAATGTCAACCGGCTGCCTTCGGCCAGTTTTTTCGGTTGGCCGGCGGCACTCAACCAGGCACTCCAGTCATCGTGGGTCACCCCGCTGACCTGCAACAAAGTGTGCTGGGTCAGATCGTGCGGACTCTCTAAGGCTGTCGGACCTTGCAGCAGTCTGGGGCTGCACACCGGAAAGATTTCGTCGGCCATCAGCCAGTCAGCCCGCAACCCCTTCCATTCGCCGGAACCGTAACGAATGGCCGCGTCGACGCCGCCTTTACGAAAGTCCACCCGTTCGGTGGATGCCGTAACGCGCACATCAATGTTGGGATACGCCTGCTGGAAAGACGCCAGTCGCGGCAACAACCATTTGGAGGCAAATGAAACCAGGGTACTGATCGTCAAGACGCTGTTATTGCGGCTCTCGAGCAACGTCTGCGTGCAATAGCGCAGCTCATGGAATGCCGCACGAACGCCAGGAAAATAGTCATGGCCTTCATTTGTCAGAGCCAGGCCATCCTTGAGCCGCAGGAACAAGCGCACGCCCAGTTCCTCTTCGAGCCGGCGGATTTGATGGCTGATGGCGGTTTGTGTGACGTTCAGCTCTTCTGCGGCCTTGGTGAAGCTCATGTGCCTGGCGGCTGATTCGAATGCTTTCAGGCCATTGAGGGAAGGTATTCGGGTGGCCATGGAGGTCTGACTTACTCATGAGATTTTGTCATACGCTAGCACCGAAGATGTCCTTTGAAAATGTTCCAGCCCTCGTGGATTCTGGCGGCACGTCCCCCGACCTTGAGGAAACCATGAAACTGTACTTCGCCCCCATGACCTGCTCATTGTCCCCGCACATCGTGCTGCGGGAATTGGGCCTGCCCTTTGAATTGATTCGGGTCGACAACAAGACCAAGCAAACCGCCGACGGGCTCGACTTCCTGACCATCAACCCCAAGGGCTACGTGGCAGCCTTGGTGCTGGATAATGGTGAAGTCCTGACCGAGGGTGCCGCCATCGTCCAGTACCTGGCCGATCTGATTCCCGCAAATGCACTCGCGCCGGCCAACGGCACCTGGGAGCGGGTCCGCCTGCAGGAATGGTTGAACTTCATCACATCCGAGATCCACAGCGGATGTGCGCCGCTGTTCAACGCCGAGATTGCAGAGCCGACCAAGGCCATCTTCAGGGCGAAACTGTTCAGGCGCCTGGATTACCTCAACCAGGCCCTTGAACAACAGGATTACCTGATGGGCACCTTTGGCCTGGCCGACGGCTACTTGTTCACCGTCTTGAACTGGCTGCCGTTGTTCAATATCCAGATCAGCGACTGGCCGGCACTGGCGGCGTTCATGGCGCGAATCGCCGCACGCCCCAGCGTCCGGGCGGCCATGGCCGCGGAGGCGGCATCCACTCTCAGTGCGATCTGACCCGCCGCTATCGCGAGCAAACTCGCTCCCCAAGGGGGTTGTGGTGCATGCAATGTCTGCGAGCGACTCAATAAAGCGGCTCTGAAGCGGTTCAACCAATCAACTTGGCATACACCGGCCGGTCGATATTCCCACCGGACAGAATCACCGCCACCCTTTTCCCCCGCATCGCTTCACGCTCCTGCATCAGCGCTGCCAAGGCGGCAGCACCGGCACCTTCGGCGAGGTTGTGGGTGTCGGTGTAATACGCCCGCATGGCTCCGGCAATTTCAGCATCGCTGACCGCTACGATTCGCGCCGCCGCGGCCCCGTAGATGGCAAAGGCCTCGGGAACGGGTCTGCGCACGGCCAGGCCGTCGGCAAAGGTATTCGCCGAACCGGTCTCACATAGCGCACCCGTTTCAAACGACACCTTCGCCGCAACGGCCTCGGTGGACACCACGCCCACCACGTGGGTCTTCAAGCCCAAGGCATCGCGGGCGGCGATGACCGCGCAAATCCCCGAGCCACAGCCTATCGGCACATAGACGGTGTCCAGGTCCGGCACCGCGCTGAACAGCTCCAGCCCATAGGTTGCCACGCCCTTGACCAACTCGGGATGGAACGGCGGCACCAGGTAGAGGCCATGCGCTTGAGCCAGGCGTGCGGCTTCTTCACGGGCCTCGTCGAAATCGCGGCCATACTCGACCACCTCGCCGCCAAAACCGCGCATGGCGTTGTTCTTCTCCACCGAGTTACCTTGCGGCACGACGATCAACGCTTTCAAACCCAATGCAGTGGCCGCCAGCGCCAGGCTTTGGCCATGGTTGCCGCGAGTCGCCGTGACGATGCCTTTTGCCTCTGGGTGCTCGTGCTTGAGCCAGCGCACAAAGGTCAGGCCGCCGCGCACCTTGAAGGCCCCCGTCGGGGTGTGATTCTCGTGCTTGACCCACACCGTGCAACCCAGCCGCTCAGCCAACAACGGCCAGGCGTACTGGGCGGTGGCGGGCATGACTTGGTAGAGGTGGTGGGCAGCGTGTTCGATGTCGTCGCGGGTCAGTGTGTGCATGATGGGCCTCCAGGTTTTGCCCAGTCTAATCAGGGCGCCACCGGCGGGCTTTCAGAAAACTGACCTGACTTTCAGGCCCTCTCTTCACTACTATGCTGTTCATGAACCCTCGAAACCGCCAACCGCCGCCCTCACCTGAACCGGTCCGTCGTATCGAAGCTGGGCCCTGGGCGATCGAATTGCTGCCCGGCTGCGCCTACGCCACCCGCTATGTCGCAACCCAGTCGGCGATCGGCTTTGCCTTCGACAGCCAGCGCGGCCTGCACGCCATCGGTAGCGACCGCGTGCAGCCCTTCGAGGCGACCCCCAACGGCCTGGCATTCGTCCCTGCCGAATGCGACGTGTTCTCCGAATCCCCCAGGGGCGGTGAATACCTGCGGGTCGTGCGCACCGACGGTGTGGCGTTGCCGGGGCAGCATGCGTTCAACAACCGTATCGACTCGCAGGCCATCACCCTCGCGCTGAGAATGCGCAGCGCACTGCTGCGTGCCACCCCAGAGGATGATTGGGAGGCCTGGACGCTCGGATTGGCTGAACGGGTGAAGGACCACAAGACATTATCGGCATACCCCCACGGCGCCCTCACGGGCAGACGAATGCGCCTGCTCGACGAGTTCATCGACGCCGGTCTCGACCGTCCGCTAGGGGTAAAGGAAATGTCCGGACTGCTTAGCTTGTCCGAGGGCTATTTCATGCGGGCATTCAAACAGGCAACCGGCCAAAGCCCCCACAGCTACCTGATCGACCGGCGCCTGGCCAAGGCACGGGCGCTGATGCGTGACGCCGCCGCCCGACTGACCGATATCGCGCACACCTGCGGTTTCAACTCCCAGGCGCACATGACCACGCTGTTCAAGCAACGCCTTGGCGTCAGCCCGGCGCAATTGCGCGGGTATTCGAAGCCCTGAACGAGCGGGACAAACCGCTGATACCGGTCATCTGAAAAGCGAAGTGGCACGCCAAATCAAATTGCCATCAGATGGCCTTGCAAAAACACCCGGGCCGTCTAGATTCAAACCTGTCTCCAACCACATCATCAACCACACCTGAGAGCCCTTCGAGCGAGAACGTCTATTGGCCTAACACACACACTTGGCATTGCTTTCAATTACTGACACGGAATCAGTCATAACAACAAGAGGGATGCTTGATGAAGCATGGCCGTGGGTATCGTTTGCTCTCGCAAAAAGGAGCAGCCAGACATTTCTGGCTGTCATTGGTTTGCTTTTCAGCCCTGGTGATCGCCAGCTTCTTGCTGTTCGAACAACAGATCCAGGACTTCCTGACCCATCTCAACCTGTACCTGCCCTCGACGCCCGCGCAGAAACTCTACCTGGCGATGTTACTGATCGCCCTGCTGACGCTGGACGTGGTGCTGCCGGTGCCGTCGAGCATGGTCGCACTGCTGGCCGTGGCCATGCTCGGCAGCGTGGGGGGTTACCTGGCGATTTTCGTGGGTCTGTGTCTGGGCGCCGGGCTGGGCTATGCGCTGGGAGCCGGTTATTTACGCTTGCTGTCCGGCCGCCTGGGCCTGCATCAACGCCAGCCGGGGCAACTGGCGTACCGGTTGGGCACACTGTCGTTGATCTGCCTGCGCGGGGTCCCGGTATTGGCGGAAACCTCGGTCGTCGCCGCCGGCATGCAACGCTACCCACTGCGCGCGTTCATCCTGGTCACCACCCTGGCCAACGCCGGCCTTGCATTGGCTTACAGCGCCATTGGTACCTTTCTCGTCGAGCAGAACGCGCTGTTGGTGACCCTGCTCGCCAGCATGGTATTGCCCGGGCTGTTCATCGCCGGGTACAGCCTGTTCAAGAACCTTCGCCGGCATGACGCGCAGCAAGCGTTGCACGGGCGCTTCAAGGTCAGCTACGACTACCCGGTGGTGTTCACCGATCATGTATTCGATCCGCTCAATCCCTGCCTGCACCGCCAGCTCATGGCCGGCCACAGGGGCCCGGTCACGGTGTTGATATTCGCCGATGAACAACTGCTGGACAGCGCCCCGCACCTGCTGGAACAGATCAACGCCTACTTCGCCAGCCACTTTCCAGACCTGCACCTGCAGGCGCCGCCGATCGCGGTTCCGGCCGGCGAGTCGAGCAAGGATTCACAGGTGTTGCAGCGGCTGTACACCGACATGCTGAAACATGGCTTGGACCGGCATTGCCATGTGCTGGCCCTCGGTGGCGGCGCGGTGCTGGATGCGGTGGGCTACGCCTGCGCCACCTTCCACCGCGGCATTCGCCTGATTCGCATCCCAAGCACTGTGCTCGCCCAGAACGACGCTGGTATCGGCGTGAAAAACGGCATCAACGCCTTCGGCCAGAAGAACCTGCTCGGCGCCTTCTATCCCGCCACCGCGGTCATCAACGACTTTCAATTGCTGACCAGCCTGACCCGGCGCGACCAGATCGCCGGGCTGGCCGAGGCGGTCAAGGTGGCGCTGATCAAGGACCAGGCGTTTTTCCAGTGGATGGAACAGCAGGCCGACGCCCTCGCCCACTTCGAACCAGGGGCCAGCCGCTATGCGATCCGCCGCTGCGCCGAATTGCACCTGGCGCACATCACCGGTGCCGGCGACCCATTCGAACGCGGTAACGGGCGGCCATTGGACTACGGGCACTGGGCCGCCCATAAACTGGAGAATCTCTGTCAGCACCGACTGCGCCATGGCGAAGCCGTCGCGGTGGGCATGGCCCTGGATGGGCTTTACGCCAATGCCCTGGGGTTGTTGAGCGACAGCGACACCGAACGGGTGCTGAACCTGCTGCTCAAGCTCGGCTTCTGCCTGAACCCGCCGGAGCTGACCTTGAAAGATGCACTGGGGCGCTCGCAGGTTTTGCTGGGGCTGGAGGAGTTCCGCCAGCATTTGGGCGGACAACTCTCCATCCCCATGCTCAGTCGGATCGGCGAGTCGGTGGACTTGCATGAAATCGATACCGCGCGAATGGAGCAGGCCTTGCAGCGCCTGTCCACCCAAGTCGACCTTGCCCCGACCCTGAACGAGCGCTGTGCGCAATGAACCAGACGGCGCCGACCCTCAAGGCCTGGCTGACCCTCGGCCGTGTGTCCAACCTGCCCACGGTGTGGACCAACACCCTGGCCGCCGCCCTGCTCGCCAGCAGCGCCGGGGCCCTGGCACCGCCGTCGTCCCTGGTGTGGATCCTGCTACTGGCGGCACTGTCGCTGCTGTACCTGGCCGGCATGCTGTTGAACGACCTGTTGGACGCCGACTGGGACCAACAACATCATAATCCCCGCCCCATTACCCTGGGCCTGGTCAGCCGCCAGCAAGTACGGTTGGCCACTGCGTTGTTGCTGGTGCTGGCCGCGGCCTCGCTGCTGGGCCTGAGCCGACTGATCGAGCAGCCGCACTGGCTGCTGGCCAGCGCCACCCTGTTGGTGGGCTGCATCCTCGGTTACAACCTGCTGCACAAAAAATACACCCACAGCGTCTGGCTGATGGGTGCCTGCCGCTCGGCGCTCTACCTCACCGCTGCGGCCAGTCTGGCGGTGCCACCCGAACCGATCTGGCTCTGCGCCATTTTGCTGGGGGTCTACATCAGCGGCCTGACCTACCTGGCTCGCCAGGAACACCGCAACCAACTGATCAGCCGCCTCCCCCTGCTGCTGATGCTGAGCCCGCTGGCCTTGGCGATCTACGCCGGCAGCGCCTGGTTTTGGCCGGTGCTGCTGTTATGGCTGGGCTGGTTGGGCTGGCACTACTGGCGCAACCTGGCCAACCCACGGCAACGGCAGGTTCGCGCCTTTATCGGCGCCGGCTTGGCAGCCCTGCCGCTGTTCGATGCCCTGGTGCTGGCCGTGGCTAACCAGCCCTTGGGCAGCTTGTTATGTGTCCTGGTGTTTTTCCTGCTTCCTCATTTCCAACGCTGGATCAAACCAACATGAACACGGACGTGACTGCACCGGCATCGGCGGCCCTCGACATGCGCCACGACTGCCTGAACGAACAACGCCAGCATTTCATCCGCCAGTTCGAGGAAACCGAACGGCGATGGTGGCATCAGGCACAGGAACGGCTTGCCCGACACCCGGACGCCAACACCGCGGCGCTCATGAGCAGCCAATGCAAGCGCAACCTCAAGGAGCGTGCGCAGCCCGGCAGCGACGGCTGGAGCAACGTCCAACTGGCGCGGGCGTTGCTGCTGGCCCAGGTGCTGGAGCAGCAGCCCGCCGCCGGGCAAATCCCCCTGTTGCACCAATTGTTCCTGTGGGGCGACGACCAGGAAAAAATCGCCACCTTGAAGGCCCTCGATTGGCTCGATAGCTGCGGGGTGTGCGTGGAGCTTGCACGCCAGGCCGGGCGCACCAGCAACAGCCAGGTGTTCGCCGCCCTCGCCCTGGACACCGCCTACCCGTCGCGTCACTACAACGAACAGGCCTTCAACCAACTGGTGTTGAAAGCGCTGGGCATGGGCCTCGATGTACGACGCCTGATCGGCCTGGCGCAACGACAAAGCGTCACCCTCAACCAGTTGGCCCTCGACCTGTTGGACGAACAACTCGCCGCCGATCGAACGGTGTCCGCCGGACTGCCCCACGTGATTGCCTTCGATCTGCTGAGCCCGGCGCAACGTCAGCGCCTGGCCGGTCTGGGCCAGCAACGACGCTTGCCGGCGCAATGGCACAAGCACCTGGGCGGCGTTTCGCCGAGTTGATGCCCAACCGTCCCCCGCTTTTTTTGACGAGGATTCACCATGCTCAAGTACTTCGACCCGCATATCCATATGGTCAGCCGTACCACTGACGATTACCAGAACATGGCGGCCGCCGGCATCACCGGGGTGATCGAGCCGGCCTTCTGGCAGGGTCAGGCCAGGACCAGCGTCGGCAGCTTCATTGACTATTTCGACACCTTGCTGGGCTGGGAGCGTTTTCGCGCCAGCATGTTTGGCATCCATCACTTCTGCACCATTGGCCTGAACCCCAAGGAGGCCAATGACCTGTCGGTGGCCAATGAGGTGCTGGAGATTCTGCCGCGCTACCTGGTGAAAGACGGCGTGGTGGCGGTCGGTGAAATCGGCTACGACGACATCACCCCGGAAGAGGATCGCTTTCTCGCCGCCCAATTGGAGCTGGCCAAGCAATTCAATCTGCCGGTGCTGGTACACACCCCGCACCGCGACAAGATTGGTGGCACCAAGCGCACGCTTGCGGTCATCCGCGAGGTCGGCATTGCCGAGCACCTGGTGATCATTGACCACCTCAACGAACTGACGCTGCCCCTGGTGCTGGACAGCGACTGCTGGCGCGGCCACTCCATCTACCCCAATACCAAGATGTCGGAACAGCGCATGGTCGCGCTGCTGCAGCAGTACGGCACGGAAAAAATGGTGGTCAACAGCGCCGCCGACTGGGGCATCAGCGACCCGCTCAAAGTGCCCAAGACCGGCCAGGTGATGCTGGTCGCAGGCTTCAGTGAAGCGCAAGTCGAACAAGTGCTGTTCCACAACCCGGTGGACTTTTTCGCCCAGAGCGGCCAGTTGGACAAAACCCTGGTCAGCACGCCCCTGCCCATCGATCAACGGCGACAGTGGCAGGACAACTCCGCCCTGCGCGGCCAGGAACCGGTGATCAAATGAGTGCCCGCACGGGTTGGACGGCCATGCAGATCGGCTATTGCAGCAACGTGCACCCGACCCATGACCTGGGCGGGCTGCGCGCATCCGTCGAACGGCATTTCCAGACCGTACGCACATTGCGCGGGCTCGACACCCAGGACAGTGGCTTGTGGATCAGCGCCCGCGCCGCCGCCGAACTCCAACAAGCGCCGGCCCGCGCGGATTTCCTCGACCTGCTGCAACGCAGCGGACTGCGCCTGACATCACTCAATGGGTTCCCCTACGGCCAATTTCACCAAGGCGCGGTGAAAGCCGACGTCTACCTGCCCAACTGGGCCGATCCGCAGCGGCTGGCGTACAGCCTGGACCTGGCTCGATTTCTCGCCCAGGCCCTGCCAGCGGACTGTGCCCAGGGGGTGATCTCCAGCCTGCCGCTAGGCTATTCCGCCCACTGGAGCCCGACGCTACAGCAACGTGCCGAGCACCAACTGCGCGAGCTCACCACCGCGCTGGCGCGTCTACAGCGGGAGACGGGCAAGAAGATCGTGGTCTGCCTGGAAATGGAGCCCGATTGCGTGCTGGAAAACACCGACCAGGCCATCGCCTTCTTCCGCCACTGGCAAGCCACGGACCCGCACCATGAACACCTGGCGCTGTGCTTTGACGTTTGCCACCAGGCCGTGATGTTCGAAGACTGCTATCAATCACTGGACCGATTGCGTCAGGCCCAGGTCCCCATCGGCAAGATCCAGTTATCCAATGCACTGATTTGTCATCTGCCTGAGGACGAGCACAGGCGCGAACAGGTGCTCAAAACGTTGAGCAGCTTTGCCGAGCCCACCTACCTGCATCAAGTGAAGGCCCGCGATGGGCGGGACCGGTTGTCGGCCTGGGCGGACCTCCCCGCGGCCCTGGATGATTGTGAGCAGCGCCGCGCCTCTCATCCCGAACTGAGGATTCACTTCCACATTCCGCTGTTCAGCGAACACCTGCTGCTGCCCGAACTCAGCGGCAGCCAGCTTGCCCTGGCGCAGACGTTCGAATTTTTGGCCGACCATGGGGATGTTCGCCCCGTACTGGAAGTGGAAACCTACAGCTGGGGCGTCCTGCCCAGCCAGCTACGGCCCACGACCGAGCACGCCCAACTCCAGGGCATCGCGGCGGAGTTGCATTGGGTCGAGGATCAGTTGCAGCAACGCCGCTTGCTGCAACCTCAAGCGCTGGAGGTTCGTGCCCATGCGCGCTGATCCTGTGCGCCAGCCGCTGCTGCTGATCAACGTGGTCGGCCTGACGCCCGCGCTGTTGGGTCCCGCGACACCCTGCATCAATGCGCTGTTGAAAACGGCCAAGATGGCCACGCTGCAACCGGTGTTCCCGGCGGTCACCTCGACCGTGCAGGCTTCGATCCTTACCGGACAGCCACCATCGGAACACGGCATCGTTGGCAACGGCTGGTATTTTCGCGATCAGGCCGAGGTACGTTTCTGGCTGCAACCCAATGCACTGATCCAGGGGGAAAAGGTCTGGCAGACCCTCAAGCGTCAGTACCCCGGGTTTCGCTGCAGCCAGTTGTTCTGGTGGTACAACATGTATGCCGACGTGGACGCCGCCATTACCCCACGGCCGCATTACCCGGCTGATGGCCGCAAGATGTTCGGCCTGTATTCGGCGCCGGCCTCGTTGCATGAGCGTATCGAACAGCAGATTGGCGAGTTTCCCTTTCCGAGCTTCTGGGGACCGGCGGCCGGCATCGCCTCAAGTCGCTGGATCGTCGATTGTGCCATCGCCGAATTCCAGCTCAACCGTCCCGACCTGCAATTGATCTACCTGCCCCACCTCGACTACAGCCTGCAACGCCTGGGGCCCGATCACCCGGCGATTGCCGACGAGGTACGCGCCATCGACAGCGAAGTCGGGCGTCTGCTGGCCTTTGCCCAAGCGCAAGGCGCGGCGGTGATGCTGCTGTCTGAATACGGGATCGAAGCCGTCTCCCAATCTATCTCCATCAACCGGTTATTGCGCGCCGAAGGCTTGTTGCAGGTACGTCAATCGCTGACCTGGGAGTTGCTCGACCCCGGTGCCAGTGCCGCGTTTGCCGTGGCCGATCATCAGGTCGCGCACATCTACGTGAAACAGGCGCACGACATCCCTCGGGTCAAGGCGCTGTTGCAACGCCAGACCGGCATCGAGCAGGTACTGGATAAAGCCGAACAACAGGCCTGGCAACTGGATCACCCCCGTAGCGGCGAGCTGGTGGCCGTGGCCGCCGCCGGTTACTGGTTCGATTACTACTACTGGTTCGACGAGCGCAAGGCCCCCGACTTTGCCCGCACCGTGGACATCCATCGCAAGCCAGGCTACGACCCGCTCGAGCTGTTCATCGACCCGGCCATTCGCTTCCCGACATTGAAAGTGGCGCGCCGCCTGCTTCAGAAAAAGCTCGGCTTTCGCTACTACATGGACCTGATTCCGCTGGACACCCGCCTGGTCCGCGGCAGCCACGGACGGCTGCCCATAAGCGAGAAAACCGGCCCGCTGCTCATCACCAATTGTGATCTGGCGTTGCCGCAGCACCTTGCGGTCACGGCGGTGAAGCAACTGCTCCTGGAACACTTCCGGGGGCACCCTCATGCCGATACGGCGAATGCCAAGGAGCTTCCATGCGGCGAGCCATTTCCATAACTGTTCTCAGTGCCCTGGCCGGTTTGGCCCAGGCACAGGACACCAACAACTTCGATTGCAGTAACTTCCTGCAGTTTGGAGCAGACATCAACCAGACTCGGACCGCGTTTGCCCAGAGCCCCGAGACCATGGCCTGGAACTGGTTCGTCTGCTTGAACCAACCCAGTACCGCGCAAAGCAGCAATCTCGTGTGGGAGATGATGAAGCCCTCGGACCAGGTCTACCTGCCCAACGGCGCTCCACCGGGCACCTATGACAGCTCCGCGCCGCTCCCGGACGCGGTGGTGACGCAAGCCAAGGCACAAGGCATGGACCTGTCCCGATCCTTCCATAACATCAATGCCACCCAACAGGTCGATGGCCTGATCCTGCAAATGGGCGGTGCCGTGCCCGATCCCCAACAAGGCCATCCGGTACGCTTTCAGTTGCTGATGGGCAAGGACACGTTCGATTACGTCGTGAAGAAGCAGGTCTACAACATGAATGGCCAGGCCGCCCTGGCCAACGACCTGGACTTCCCCCCCACCGCCTGGGAGTTGAAAGCCGCGTGGCTGTGGATCGGCACGGACACGACCTACCGACAAACCCTGGTGAACGACGGCTACTACATTGCCCAGGCCTACTACCGGCAGGACGACGGTACTTACCAGGTCGGCTATGTGGCATTGAGCGGCCTGCATGTCGTCAACAAACTGAATGCCGACTGGGTCTGGACCACCTTCGAAAACATCAACAACAGTAAATACACCGTCACCAATGCCGCCCCGCCTGCGCCGATGACCAACACCACGGGGCCGACCCCGGCCGCCAAGCCGGTGAATGCCAGCTTCCAGGCCAACAATCGGAACCTGTCGAAGTACGAGTTGATCGGGGTCGAGTTCCAACCCATCACCCAGGTACTGGCCAACTCACAACTGGAATCGGCGTTCCAGAACACCTCGTCCTGCCTGGCCTGCCACGGCACCGCCGCTTACTCGAACGACAAAGGCTACTTCAATTTCGCTCTGAACCAGGGGGGCGGCATCGTCTATCCCACCACCCCGCTGCCGCCCTCGGCATTCGATGGCTACAAAAAACTGGACTTTGTCTGGTCGCTGAAACGCGCCCAGTGGCAACGCTAAGGAGCATGACATGAGCGTATTGAATTTCCCCCGTATCTACCTCAACGGCCATATGTTCTGGAACCCGCCAACGGCCAATAACAATGACGTGTATCCGCTGTATGACGCGGTCAACGCGGACATCAACTGGCCGTTCATGAGCCACTTCGACATCAACGCCGCGAACGCCCCCACCCTACTGATGCCCTGGGCCATCAAGCCCCTGACAATGGCCGAGCTGCCGGCCTATATGCTGCAGGTACCGACCAATGCCAACCCGAAAACCTACCCGTACATGCCCGCCGAATGGGATCTGTTTGGCGACAACGCCTGCGGCACGGTGAGCTACAAAGGTACTCGCTCAACGATCATTGGCGGCGAGCTGCAGGCCAACACCTACATCACCGAGGATGCGTTGGTTGGCAGGGACTACCAGCTGCTCGGCAATCCCTTTGGCAGCAACGCTCCGACTGCCGCGCGCTTCGTGGACGTCAGCCCGTGGCAGAACACCTTCACCGCGTTGTACTTCGACAAGCTGATGCTGGGGGATACCACCTGTGGCCTGACCCTCAATCGCCAGTATCGGATGATGGACCGGTTCCTGAATTTCAATTGGGGCGCCTTCGGTGGCCTGGTGTATGTCACCACCACCTGGCAGTCCTGCTTTCCCCAGGAAAACCTGGAATGGGTCATCGGCGATTCGGCGCTGCTGAGTAACCTCCAGCAGCAGATGAAGCTGCAAGGGGCGAAGGGCCTGATGTTCAGGTTCTCCACCTACCTGACCTGCTACGACAGGAACGGTGTTTTCAACGACTTCCCGTACGTCAACACCCGTTCCAATGCCCCCTCGGATACGGCTCGTCTGCAAGCGATGTATCAGAAGGGCCTGGACAACGTTTCCGGCATTTTCTTCAACCCCGCCTACAGCCGCACCGCCGCGACCCTGGGCCTCTGGTTCGCCGACGAATACCCGACCGCCCCCGCCGGCCTGCGCCTGGTGCCCGCGAAGGCCGTATCTGTTGTTCAACCAGGCGGGGCTCCCCAAAACGCCACACTGGGCGTGACTTCGGTGCAGATTACCGGCAACACCCTGTCGCTGGATCTGGCCAACACGTTCCCGTTCTATCCGGTAGAGCCCGATGCCCCCATCCTGACCGCCGAAAAATTCCAGGCCGGCGACTATCAACTGGGTGTACGCGAGGGTGATCAATTCACGCCGGTCGTGGACTTCGGTTTCGACCGATATAACCAGGCAGCCTTCGACAAACGCTCCGGCCTGCAGGACTTCCCCCTCAGCGACGCGGACCTGACGAAACTACAACCAGGTCATCCATTGGAGCTGCGACTGAAGCCCACAGCCGCCCCGACACCGGTGATCGCCGCCACCCAACAGACCTGGACCGCCGAAGTGGTGGAGAGCGGCAGTTTCATCGACGTGGGCGACCACAAGACACTGACCATCATGGTGCAGAAAAATGGTCAGCCGGCGGCCAATACCACGCTGTGGGTGGCGGAATATGGTAACCCCTACATGGTGACCACCAGCGACTACTACCTGGCCTCCAGCAACGCGGCCAATTTCACGCTGTTCTTCGACCACCCGAACGACCCCAACCTGAACAAGGCCAATCTGCCGAACTTCAATAACGCGCCGCCCGTACAAAACTATCTGGCCGAAGGCAGCGGCCGCCGACTGACCGCGCTGCAGAATACGGATCAGTCCAGTGGAGACCCGATCGGTTATCAGCAATTCCTGCAGGGCGACGGCAAACCGGTCACGATCGACTTGCACCCTTGCCTGGCATTCGATGCCGGCGTCTACGCCACCGGAACCCTGAGCGACGACGTCCACGCCACCCCGGTGGATTACTCCTATGTAACGACTACGACCGACGCCAACGGCATCGCCCAGGTGAGCTTCAGGGCCGTGGCCCCGGGCTTCCCGACCTTGCGCTTTTTCGTCAAGGAAGGCACCAGCGATCCGGTCATTCCCTTCAGCTTTCCCCTGCCCCAAGCCTACATCGACTTCCTCACGCCGCTCCGTGTCCTGCCCTTGGACCTGCAGCTGCAACAGGACTTCATCAACTACTGGAACACCGTCTACAAGGATCAGAACGCCGCCACGCAGCTGTGGGAGGGCTTCCTCTACCCACGCATCCTGCAGACCTTCTATTACCTGTACCCGATCATGAACAAGTACATGCCGCTCAACTCCCAGGCACGTGTCGAAGGCGCCATCGACCAGTTGATTGTGCTGATCAGCAAGCCCTACCAGGAGGAAAGCACGCTCTCGATGCCCATCACCCGTGACATGTCCCAGAGCCGTCGTGCGGTATTGGAGCTGTGGGCCAAGAAGCTGGTGAAGCGCAACTACCCGCCACAACAACTCAAGATGAGCGATTACGACAACCTCTGACCGTAACGCTGTTCATCCCAGGAGGATAAACCACTGTGGGAGCGAGTCGGTGGGAGCTGAGCTTGCTCCCACCGACTCGCACACAGTGTCACTTGGTACTTTTCAAAGGAATGACCTATGAAAACCAGTCTCTTGAACCGGTTGTTGCTGTTGATCCTGCTGTTCAGCCCACCTCTGTTCGCCGAGGACAGCGGCGCGGTGTACTTCACCATGGGGGTGCACAACACCGAGGGCTGCAACGAACAGAATGGCAACTGCATCGCCAAGCGCGCCCCGGGCGACCCTTCCGATCCTTTTTTCCCGGCGTTCTGGATCAGCGATTGGACCATGTACCGGGTGATGCACAACTACGAAAAAAACCCGCCGCCCTATAGCAATCCGCCCTCCACCCTGACCCCGGCGGACTACACCGTCTCCCAAGGGACCAGCTACTACGACACGGCCTATATCCCGGCCGATGGCGACGGCTTCGGTGCGATGATGGAGCACTATGAGAAGTACTGCCTGCCGATCTTCCCGATCAAGAACAACAACTACACCTGCTCCTTCGTGTCCCTGGGCAACAAAGCGTACTTCCTGACCTACCCGCAGGATCGCCCCAAGGACATGCCGGCCTGCTGCATGTTCTCGCCGATGAATCATCCGCCGCGGCAAAACTTCATCCAGCACCTACCCTACAGTGCCGAGCGCAGCAAAAACCTCAACGGTAGCGTGCAGGCCTACGCGCTGGACCTCCAATCGCCGCAGGGTCCGATCCTGTTCGGTTATGCCTTCTACAAAAAGATGTTGGGGCACCCGCCCTACCGGCAACCCCAATCGTTCTTTTTCTCCGGTGACACCAGCGTCGCCAATGCCCCCATCGTCAGCCAGAACTACACCAACTTCCGCACCGCCAAACCGGACCCGGCCCAGACCTGGGCGCAGGTGGCCGCGATGTGCCCGGCGAATCCACCACCCTGCCAGTTGTTCGAGCCACCGGCTTCACAGAGCAACGGGCAAAAGGCGCAGTGGAACAAGCTCATGCAGCGCAAACCCTGACCAATGACGAGGGATCGCCATGAACACTTCAGTGCGTTTCACCCTGGTACTACTGGGTTTAGCCACTCTTCCGGCCCTGGCCCTGGAGCAATCCCAGGAACACGCCTTGCGACAGGCGCAGGCCACCAGCCTGAATTGCCAACCGCCCAGCACCGCGCCGGCGGCCAACGCCAGCCAGGATCTGTTCGATCAGTACAGCTGGCAGCTGTTCATCGCCGTGAACTGGCCCGCCCAGGCGGGGCAGCGCGGTGATCCCGACTGCAGCAAACAACCGGGGGACCCTGGCTACACCGTCTGGCAGACCTACAAAACCGTGGAAGAAACCTTCCTGCCACTGGGGGCCGATCCAGGGCCCTGGAACACCCCGCAGCTTGCCAAGAGTCTGGGCATCATCAACATCGCCGCGCTGAAGAACAGCTCCCTGGTAAATGCCGTCGACCAGGCCGTCGGCGGTTGGCTGATCGACCAGGCCGGCAACCCGACCTACTACGACATCTCGGCCAACGAGACCTCCTACAACTACATCGTCGCCAACCAGTTCTATAACGCCGATGTGGTTTCCAAAGCCAACAACATCAACTTTCCCTACGGGGTCATCGAGGTCAAATCGAGCTGGCGCATCCTCACCCCCAACGACAATGCCAGCCACTACCTGACCATGTTGGCGCGCGTGGCCACGTTCGACGACCAAGGCCAGCGCACCGGCGTCACCGAGGCCTACCTGGGCCTGGTGGGGCTGCACCTCATCACCAAGGTGAACGGCTATCCGCAGTGGATCTGGTCGACCTTCGAGCAGATCGACAACGTTGCGCCCAAAGCACTGGTGAACGGTGTGTGGGCCGACCAGCCGGCCTCCGGCACGGCCTATTCCTACTTCAACGCCAGCGCCCCGCCAGCCACCCTCAACCAGTCGCCCTGCGACTGGCAGACCCAGGGTGCGCACCTGGTCTGCGTGCCCAAACCTGGCACCACTTTCCAGACCCCGAACCCATTGAACCGGTACACCCCGATCGCCGAGATCACCAACGAGGTCAACGCCCGCTACCGCAGCGACCCGGACCTGCAACGCAGCGTGTTGAAGTACTACCAACTCATCACCACCCAGCGCCCGCTGATGCCGGACAACCCCAGCAACCCGCTGGGCCAGCCGACCCCCGCCCTGTCGGCCAACGTGACCATGGAAAGCTACATCCAGCCCAACAGCAGTTGCATGAACTGCCACTCCATGGCGACACCGGTCAAGAGCCCCTACAAATCCGATTACTCCTACCTGTTCAAATTCGCCAATGCGCCTGTCGGCAACACCATCAAGGACGAGGAATAACTCATGAGCATCCTGAACGGACCACGGCTGAACTTCTGGGGCGGCATCCGCACCGACGTCAGCCTGCCGAACAACTCCCCGACCATTCCTTACGATGGCAACGATGACTGGCCGCTCTTCGACCTGACCACCTCGACCCTGGCACCGGGCGCCGAGCCCTACACCGATGACCAGTTGAACAACATGATCAATGCTCCCGCCGGCAACTACTACACCGCCGGTGGCTGGAATCACTACGGGCAGCATGTCGTCGACATGCAGAATGCCCTGATCAGCTCCCAGGGCATCCCCGGCAGCATCAACACCACCGGCGACCTGGTGGGCCAGGCCGTCTATTTGCTCGGCTCGGTGGACCCGGTGACCGGCCAGGGGCCCGTTTCCGGCCCGATGATGGTGGACTTGGACCCCACCGCCTCGACGACCACCCAAATCTTCGTCGGCGGCCTGCAAATCGGTGGCAACGACAACATCCAACTGCTGATCCGCAGCAACACCGTGTGCAGCAGTTTCGACGTGGCGGGACGTGTGCTGCTGCCGAAAAAAATGGACGCGCCGGGCTCTTTCCACGCCAGCGGCACCTTTCAACTGACCTTTCCCTTGAGCAGCATTGTCAGTTGGAACCAGAACAGCAGCGGCCTGCGCTCGATCATCCAGGCACCGGGGGCGACGGGCATCGTCCTGCGTTTCGTCATGTTCGAAATGTGCCCCGCGATGACCACCGAACAACTGGACGCTGACTATGCCGCCGGCCGGTACACGCCCAACCCGAGCATCGGTCGGGTCATCGGTACACTGGCCCCGGCCTTCGCCGACGAGCCGTTGAACTGCCAGCCGGGCCGGCAACTGGTCAACCAGAGCACGGGCAATGCCGGCTATGCCGACCTGGACAACACCGGTTACCTGAGCATCGACATGGTGAATGTCATTCCGAAGGAAACCTTCCGGGCCGTCAGGGACGACATCACCAGCCCGATCGGACCCAACGCCAATTACGGGACCGTGACCATCAGCGCCGGCGCCACCCCCCTGATGACCCTGGAGCCGACCAGCCGCTTTTTATTCGACTACTACGTGTATGGCGGCATCGTCGACCTGCCCCTGACCGCCGACCAGCTACAGGCAGTACGGACCTCTGCCTTGGCGATCAACGCACCGGGCAAGGTCGCCGGGACCACGTTGCAAGCCACTGAGTCGACCTATCGGATCTATGCCGACCAGCGCAACGTCTACTTGGAGGACTACCCCAACGGTCTGTCGATCACCTTGCAGGTCAGGTACCTGGGTGGGGCGGTCCCCAGCCCCACCGAAATCGGCCTGAAGGCAATCCCGGCAGCGGATCCTCCCACGTACAAAGAACCGCAGTACTGGGACTTCCTCGACTACCCTGACTCGCTGACGGTCAGCGCCGGCCAGCTTTCAGCCAGCTTCCCCGTCACCGTCAAACCGGGCAGCGCCGCCCAGGCCGGCTTCGTCGCCCTGACCTGCACGGCCAACGGCCTCGACAGCAGCGCTTACTTCACCAACTTTCGCAAGTACGCCCAGACCGACTTCGGCATTCCCCAGGGCACCACTATCACCTGGCCGCTGATGTACCCCAACGTCCTGCGCTTTCACTACCTGGCGTTCCCCGCCATGTCGCGCTATATCCCGCTGAATCAGCCCGACGCCATCATGGGCGCCAAGAACCCCATCCTCGCCCGCACCTCGGACGCCTACAAAGGCACCACGCTGTTCATGCCGGTGGTGCGCTCGATGTCGCCCTGCCAACGGGCGTTGCTGCGGGCCTATCTCACCGGTGAACCGTGGCAACCGCCGCAATGACCGTATCCCCTGCTCATTCACGGAGAGAGCCTATGCCCGTTCCCCTTCAGATCCCCGCACACCCCGGGGAAAGCCTGCGCCCCAGCACCTTTGTCGCCGAGGACCTGCTCAACCCTCGCGGCCTCTGCCTGCAAGCCGACGGCAGCCTGCTGCTCACCGAAGCAGGCTCGGGATTGCCCGACCAACCCTTCAGCGGCCGTATCAGTCGACTGCGACCGGATCCGCAGCGACCCGGCGCCTACCTGCCCCGCGAAACCCTGGCGCAAGGGTTTCGCGCGATGAACATGCAGGCGCGCATGCTGCGCGATGAAATCATGGGGGTGTCGGACATTGCCTGTGGTGACGGACGCTGCCTGGTCAGCCAGACCGATTACATCACGGGCTCCAAACTGCTGGACCTGCAATTCACACCGCCCGAACCGGTCTTTCATAGCCGTGGCAACCTGAATGCGCTGTGCTACCACCCGACCCGCCGCAGTTGGCTGGCCGTCAAGCCCGATACCAATCAGTTGGTGGAGTTCGTCACAGGCCAGCAAGAGCGTGTGCTGGTCCAACTGCCCGAACTGGATCAAGGCCAGGAAGCCGTTCCCGTTACCCTGGTGTACGAACCGGCGACAGACGCCGTGCTGATCAGCCTGTTCTCGGGCGAACTGCACAGCGACCCGAGCCGCAAGGGCATCGACTTTGCCGAGAAAGCCGGCCAGGTGATCCGGGTCTGGCCCGCCAACGCCAGGATCGACATCCTGATTCGAGGCCTGCAACTGCCCACCGGGCTGGCGCTGCGCCCCAACGGCCAACTGCTGGTGCTGGAACTCTGCGAGCGCCTGCAACAACCGCTGCTCCCCGACTGGAACGGCGAACCCCTGCATGGCGGCTTTACCCGCTTCAGTGGACGACTGCTGAGCTGCGACTTGCTGACAGCCCAGGTCACCGTGCTCGCCCGCGACCTGGATACCCCTTCCAACCTGTGCCTGTTACCCGACGCGGTACTGGTCAGCGAAGGCATGGGGCTGGTCGGGCGGCCACTGCCTACGCCAGATGGAAGCGTGGTGCCGTTAAACGGCAGACTTCGGCGGGTGCAACTCTGAACAAACACTCAAGGCCGTTTTTGCTTGCGTCAGCCAGCGCTGACCATCACGCCACCATTCGCCATGACAACCGATACAGCTGGCACGGTCCGACGCCAGTAACGCAACCACCTACACCGCTTTCGCGAGCAGGTTGGCTCCCACAGGGGGATTGGCGATGGACGAAAATCTTGCAGCCGCCCCCAAAAAACGTGGAAGCGAGCTTGCTCACGATGACAGTTGTACGGTCAATATCGATTCATGGGACCGTCGATCCAGGCAGCGGTATTAGCGAACCAGATGCTGGACACCCGTCGCTGGTCCATCAGCAAGGCTAGCGGAGGACTACAGGGGTTCTGCAGTCTGGATGAGCGAGTTCAACACCAGCTTGATTTCAACAGCTGGGTCTTTATGCCCTTGCAATATCAGGCCTTCCGCCAGGGCAGTGAAGGTTTTGGCAAGCGCGGCGCAGGCCAGCGGCGGCTTTTTGCCGGCATGATTGAATATGATGGTAATCAACTGGCCCAAGGCCTCGCTGTTTTCCTCATGCAAGTCGTAGTAATGCGGCGAGAATTCTTCATCGCGCAAGGCGATCAATTGCAACTCGGCATCGAGGATCGCACAGCGGGTATTGTTCTTCAGCGTGTCGATATAGGCATTCAAGCCGTGGCTCAACTGCTCCGCCGAATATCCCGATGCCAAGGTCGTACTCAGTCGGTCGATCTCAACTCGCTTGAAGCGTTGAGTCAATTGCAGCAGCAAGTCCGATTTACTTGAAAAATTTGAAAAAAAAGCGCCTTTGGAAAAGCCCGCCTCTTCGGAAATAACGTTGACGCTGGCGGCATGAAAGCCCTTCCGAATCATCAGCTCAGTGGCTGTGTCGAACAATTTATCTCTTGTTACTTGCTGGCTCTCTTCTCGACCTAGTCTCTTTTTAATCACGCCCTCGGCTCCTTTGGCCAAACAAGATAGCTATGTGTAACTGAATGCAACGAATCGACTACTCACTGTACAGAGCCCGTTTTCGCCATCATATCTTATACGCGCCTTGTTCTATCATTTACATTTTAACTTTCAGGAAGTGCCATTTATGTCCCTAGAAGTTGGTACAGCCGAAAGGGCACGCTAGATGGGCTACCAACCACGGTGTCTGCTGGGATACGGGTGAATCAAAATCTTCGCTTCGCCCCACTTGATGATTCCCTATCGTCCCGTTGAGCGGCTCAAACCGGGTATTTTCCTGCCCTCCACCACGCGCTGGAACGTAAAAAACCGGGCATGAAGTCCGGTTCAGAGCCGTCCGTTCTACAATCCGACGAAATACCACTTGATTTTCAGATACCGAATGGTTTTTAATTGCGCCGTTGGTGGAGCCCAACGCCTGATCAGCGCATCGAGTCAGTGACACCGCTCTCGATGCCATACCAGGTCACCTCACAGGAGCGGGATTTTAATGGAATATGCCTTCGTTACAGGCGCTACTGGCCTGCTCGGGAATAATGTCGTTCGCGCGCTGTTAAAGCGGAACATCAAAGTAAAAGCGCTGGTTCGTTCCGTAGAGAAAGCCAGAAAACAGTTCGGCAACTTGCCTGTGGAGTTGGTCGAAGGCGACATGCTGAATGTCGAGGCCTTCGCCCATGCCCTGCAAGGGTGTGATGCCCTGTTTCATACGGCGGCCTATTTCCGCGACAGTTACAAAGGCGGGAAACATTGGCAAAAACTGTACGACACCAATGTGACCGGCACCGAGCGCTTGTTGCAAGCCGCTTATGACGCCGGTATCCGTCGTGCAGTCCACACCTCTTCCATTGCCGTATTGAAAGGCAATCGGGATCAAGTGATCGATGAAACCATGTCTCGCAGTGAGTTGGAGGCTGACGATTACTACTTGAGCAAAATACTGTCCGAACAGAAGGTCCAGGAATTCCTGACGCAGCACCCGGACATGTTTATCGCCATGGTCCTGCCAGGGTGGATGTTCGGCCCCGGCGATATCGGTCCTACTTCCTCGGGACAGTTCCTGCTCGACTTTGTCGGACAAAAATTGCCCGGTGTTCTCCCCGGCAGCTTTTCCGTTGTCGATGCCCGGGATGTGGCCGAACATCAAATCGCGGCCATCACCCGCGGCAGGTCCGGAGAGCGCTACCTGGCCGCTGGCAATCACATGGACATGAAGAGCATTTTCCAGGCGCTGTCCAGCGTCAGTGGCATAAAAGCCCCAGAACGAAAAGTGCCCCTGTTCATGCTGCGAATCATCGCGCTTATCTATGAAGGTTATTACCGGATCACCAAAAAACCGGTACTCATCAGTACGTCCACGGTCAAGCTCATGGAGCAAGAACAAGGCCGCACTCATTTCAGCCATAACAAAAGTTCAAGGGAATTGGAGTGCAAGTTCCGTCCCGTTGCTGAAACCCTGACCGATACGCTTGATTGGTACCGGAATAACAACTACACAGATGCTTAATTGAAACAATTTAGCTATAGCCTGCCTCTGTAGTACTTTTTTTGACTAGCCATACATCCAAGGATTGAGAGAGGTTGGTAAATGAAAAGCCTTTCATATAAAGAAGGTTTTCTGCATCGCTTTGTCGGTTTTTCGGAATCGTTCCCCGAGCAAGTTGCTATTCGGCATCTGGACACGGAAGAAGATACCGTTACCTATCGCGAGTTGCGCATCAAGGCTGAACAATGCAATGGCGCCCTTACAGCGCTCGGTGTATTGCCTGGCGACAAAGTAGCGCTGGTGTTGCCCAATGGGGTGGCGTTCATCGCTTATTACCTGGCGATCATCGGGCGGGGTGCCATTCCGGTCATCCTCAACTACAAGTTGACGCCCTTCGAAATGACCAGTGTCGTCAGCCTCGCCAGGCCGACGCTCGTGGTCACGACCGAAACGCTATGGGTGCAACACAGTGAGGTATTCCAGGCCGGCAATGGCGTCAGGCACTCCTTGGTACTGGAGGGTGGGAGCGAACTGTCATCGCCCTTGCCCGCCAACGCAACGGCCCTCTCTCAACTGCCTTGCCAGATCGAACCCTTGTTGTTGCCCGAGGGCAATCCGATCGTCTCGGTACAATTCACCTATCGAGGCATTGGCAGGCCCCTGGCTGTTTCTCACCGCTATCTCGACCTGACGCAATCGAGCGATGGGTTGCATGAGCACTTTCATCTGCAAGGCGTCGGATCCGTCCATCTGGTGACGCTGCCGCTGTATGCCATCTTCGGCTTGTCCGTGATGATGGTGTTTCCCCTGAGCATCGGCGCCACCCTGCTGATGACCAACACCCTGCTCAATCGAGACCTCGCTGAAGTCCTGTCCGAACATCAGGTCACCTTTGCCTGCCTGGTGCCCGACGTCATTCGCTACTTCAATACGCGTCTGGCCAAACGCAAAGGCGCGCTCTTGCCGTTGCACCCACGGCTGATGATTTACTCGGGCGGCAGCCACCTGCCGGCCGATGAAGCCGAGAAGCTAGGGAAACTGCTGGGGTGCAATCCGGTGCTGCAGGGCTATGGATTGACCGAAAGCATGCCCGTGATTGTCCAGAGCTCGGTTGGTACGGTGCACCGTGGCGCCATGGGCCAGCCGATCAGCGGTGTGCAGCTACGAATCGTCGATGCCCAGGGCCAGGACGTGGCGCCTGGGCGCATCGGTGAACTGCTGATACGCGGCTCGATGGTGATCGACGGCTACAACGATGCCGAGGACACCAATGCGCGGTTCTTCCGCGATGGTTGGTTCCACAGCGGCGACCTGGTCTGGCAGGACGACGATGGGCATGTATTTTTCTATTGCCAACGCCTGCGAATCTCGAAGATCAAGGCGCAGATGGTCGACCTGGTGGAAATCGAATCCATCGCCCTCAAGCACCCTGACGTGGTGCGCGCCAAGGCTTATATCGTCCCGGACCACAAGGAAGTCAACGTACTGCACCTGTGTGTAGAAGGGAACGGCGAGCTGACCCAGAACGCGCTATCCACCCTGCTTTCGGGCTACCTATCGGGCTTCAAGCTGCCCAAGACCATCGAGATTACTTCTCTCAAGGAAGAGGCACATGCACGCTAACAGCACACAACCGGTCCTGGCCGTTTTTGACTTCGACGGCACATTGACCGACCGGCACACGTTCTGGCGCTACATGCGTTTTATCGTGGGCACCCGTTCGTTCTGGCTCAGAATCATTCCCCTGCTGCCCAAGATGCTCAGCGTGATCGTCGGCATCACCCCGCTGATGCAGGCGCGCCTGGCCTTCATTGCCTGTTACCTGGGCGGCCTGTCGGTGGAGCAAGAGCGTGAGCATGCCAGGTATTTCATCAGCGAGCAGTTGCCGCTCTGGCTCAGGCCCGAGGCGCTGCGGCGGCTGCAATGGCATCAATCCATGGGGCACGTCACCGCGCTGGTCAGCAATTCGCCGGAAAACTACCTGATCCCCTGGGGCCAGGCCGCGGGTTTTGACTATGTGTGCGGCACCCGCCTGGCAACGGCAAAGAACAAACTGACCGGCGGGATATCCGGTACCAACTGTGTAGAGCGAGAGAAAGTCACGCGGCTCAAAGGCTGCTTGAGCAACCTTGATGATTTTTACATTTATGCCTACGGCGACTCATCAGGCGACGATGCCCTGCTCGGCATTGCCAACTCTCCCTTCTACAGAAACTGGTACTGATCGATGAACACTCTGAACACGTTAGCCCCCAAGCATTTCAAGCGACCTGGCAGCGCCCCGACCGTGATGATCGTCGGCGCCGGCCCTATTGGCCTGTCCCTGGCAATTCTGTTGAAGAAATGGGGCGTGTCGTTCCGCATCATCGAAAGGAACGCCGGCCCCTCGACGGCGACCAAGGCAATGGCTATCCATTCCCGGACCCTGGAAATCTTTCGGGACCTGGGCGTTGCCGAGCAAGCCATCAGCGACGGCTTCACGATCAACCAGTTTTCGGTGCAGTCGAATGCCAAGCGGGTACTGAACTACAACTTCTCTTACCTGGATGCGACCTATCCCCTGCTCCTGAGCCTGCCACAGCCGCAAACGGAAAAAATTCTCCTGAAGCGACTCAAGGAACTGGGTGCCGAGGTGGAGTGGAATACCGAACTGGTGGACATAGAAAACCTGCCGGGTTCGGTGCGCATGACGCTCAAGCATGCCGACGGCACCGACGAACACTTCACCAGTCGTTGGGTGGCCGCATGCGACGGTGCTCGCAGCAACATCAGAAAACGCCTGGACATGACCTTCGAAGGCTCGTCCTACGACCGCTTCTTCATGCTCGCCGATGCCGACATCGAGTGGTCCGGCAGCAAGGATGAGGGCGCATTCTTCCTCGGTGCGCAGGACGGTTATGTGGCCGTTGCACCGATCAGCGCCCAATCCCGTTATCGGTTGTTCATCGAAATGCCCTACAACCTGCCGCCAGAAGGCGAGCGTCCGTCCTTGAGCCTGGAGAACTTCCAGCGCTTGTGCGAAGGGCGTGGGCAGAAGATGACGCTGTCCAACATTTCATCGACCACCATCGCCTCTTTCCAGCATCGCCGCGTGCAATCGATGCAACAAGGCTCCGTGTTTCTGCTGGGAGACTCGGCGCATATCGGCAGCCCCATCGGTGGGCAGTGGATGAACCTGGGGGTTTCCGAGGCCTATAACCTGGCCTGGAAAATGGCCTATGTCGATCAGGGCCTGGCGAATCCGTCCTTGCTGGACAGCTACAACGAAGAACGCTATCCGGTTGCCCTGGAAGTCGAGAACACCGCACACCGGCTGACGGGACTGATTACGGTCAGGCGTCGCGCCCTGGTCTGGCTGCGCGACAATGTCCTGCCGCTGTTGAGCAACCGGAAAAAGGTCCAGCGCAAACTGCCGTCGATGATTTCCGGTCATCAGTATCACTACAACAAAAGCGAGTACATTCAAGAATCGCTGACAAAGAAGCAGCGCAAAAACTGGAGCAAGAAAGGAAAGAAACCCGAGTTCCAGACCGCACCGCCTCGCGCCGGGCAACTGGCGCCCGATGTCGAATTATGGCAACTGCAAGGGATGCCAAGCAAACGCTTGATCGACTTGTTCCACGGGACATTCACGCTGTTGATTTTCAGCGCAACCGATCAGTTTTCCCCGTTGCTGCCAAGCTACTACACGCTCGCCAAGTCGGTGGAAAAGGACTACCCAGGCATCAAGGCCTATTGCGTGATCGACGCCTTGAACAGCGCCGGCCTGCCGGCTTGGCACTCAACGTTGCTGGACCCCGATTGGCGCCTGCACAAGCGCTACCACGCCAAGGAAGGCACGATGATGCTGATTCGTCCTGACGGCTATATCGCTTTCCTCGGCGCCGATGCAATAACGCTGATGACGTATCTGAACGTAAGGTCCGGGTTGCTCAAGGGCGCCAAAAAAACAATAACTTGCGAGACCGACGCAGTGGAACTCCAACTTTAAGTCGCTCCATGGCTACTGCCAGTTTTATGAATTGATATAAACAAGGCCCTGCCCTGGGCCATGATTTTTGATCTTTCTTACTTATAGAAATATCGACCGACTTGGTTAGGAGAATCTTATGCGCTTGCAACTTAATGATGTTGTGCAGGAATTCATCGTGTCCAATGGGAGGATAGCCCATAGTTATTTCTCTCTTTCCGAAAAGATTATTGATTCACTGTGCGAATCCAACATCGCTAAAGAATCGATATTGCTGCAACTTCTGGAACAGGCTGAAACAGTCACTGCGCATTATTTCAATGCTCATCAACAAGTCCTTGAAGGCGTTTATGCCAATGGGAACGAAGCGCCTGCCAGCAACAGTGTTCCCGTGCTGGAGCCGGCTCACTCGAACCCGACAACACCGACCCCGACGCCTGCCGCCGAAGCCGAAGCCGTTGAACAAGCTACCGCACTCAGCTACGGGCAATGGTTGCGCGCCGAAATCAGCTCGGTCACTGGGTTCCAAGCGCAACAGATCGACTTCGATCAAAGCTTCGAGAGCCTGGGGATCGACTCGCTGGGACTGGTGGATATGTTCGAATCCTTGGCCCAGCACTTCCCGGAAAAGAAAGAGCTGACCTCGCAGCTCTTCGATGCCCCTACCCCGACCGCCTTGCTGGCACGGCTTGAAGCCGATCCGCAGGCGCCAGCGGTGGATGTCCAAGCGTGGGTATTGGAGCAATTGGCGAGCATCACCGGCTTTACGGTTGAGCAGATCGACCCGACACAAAGCTATGAAAGCCTGGGCCTGGATTCGCTGGTGCAGTTGGACTTCCTGGAGTCGGTGGTCGCCATGTGGCCGCAGCTCAAGGCCCACGGCACCGAGCTGGCCAACGCCAAGTTCCCACAGGCAACCATTGCCCTGATTCAAGCCGCCCTGGCCGATCCAAAACCGCAGGCAGCGCCTGACGTCGAGCCTTCACCGGCCACAACGGACACTCAAGGGCCGGAACAAAACCTGCTGCTCAACGCCCTGTCTCCGTTGATCCCGGGCACTGCGCAGTCGATCGACATCCAGACGCCGTTCGCACAACTGGGCCTCAACGGCTTTGCCCGAGAGGCGCTCTGCCAATCCATGGCGCAACAGTGCTCTACCAGCGAGTTTGCCGGCGAAGCGCTGATGTCCCGTCGCACGCCCCAGGATGCCTTGTCACTGCTGGCCAGGCTGAGCTGAGCCCCGTAGCAACAGGAATGGAATCCGGGTGATCGAACAGATCACCCCGCATTTTGGCGACCAGGGAGACAGGTATGAATGACGCAGTAACAACAGCGGGCGATTTTTGCTTCAGCGCGATGGCGGGCGAATTTCCGGGGGCACCGTCCACGGATGCGCTTTGGCAATTGCTCTCGCAAGGGCAGATCGCACCGATCGAATCGATGCCGACACGCTGGGAATTGGACAAGGCATCAATCTATTCAAGCACGACCGGCGAGAAGGATCGCACGTATCTGGACAGCGCTTTTTGCCTGACCGATGACGCCTCGACCCCGTCACGGCACGAAGGACGACAGGTCGCCATTGGCAAAAAAGTGATCCAGACGCTGCTCACCCAACTCGCCGCGCAAGGCTCGGCGCTGAGCAGGGAGCGCACCGCGCTGGTGGTCGCAACCTCCTGGAGTGACGAGAGCTATTTCGTCACCGGCGCGTCCGGAAAAGCCGCCACACCGCCGGGCTTCACGCCGGGTGAGCAAGTGGCAGAGCTGGCGGCCGCCTTTGCCTTGGGTGGGCCGGCGTTATCGGTAGACACCGCGTGCAGTTCGTTCCCCTATGCCCTGGATATGGCCCAGGCGCTGGTCAACAGTGGCCAGGCCGACAACGCGATTGTCATGGCCCTCAACACCGTGCTGCCACCGGCGCTGTTCCTGGGTTTCTCGCAGTTGACGGCTTTTTCCGCCCGCGCGCGGATGGAAGCATTCGGTCAGGACGCCGACGGCATCGTGCCGGGCGAATGTGCCGTGGCCTTTCTGGTCGAACCGCTGGCCCAGGCCCTGACGGCGCAGCGTCGTCCCCTTGGCGTGCTGCGCGCCTTGGGCATGTCCGCCGACGGCGCCGAAGGCTCGGTGTTTGCACCAGGCAAACAGGCCCAGTACTCGGCCTACCAACGTGCCTATCGCGGCCTTGATCCACGCGATGTGGACTACATCGAGACCCACGGCACCGGTACACCGCTGGGGGACGCAACGGAGCTGGCCTCGCTGAACAGCTTCTTTGCCCCCCATCGCCCGGACGGCAAGAAAATCACCATCGGCTCGATCAAGTCGGTCATCGGCCATCCCCTGGCCGCTGCCGGAGGTGCTTCGCTCGCCAAAGCATTGATGATACTGCGCCATAAAGGCATTCCCCCGCAGCCCGGTTACCGCCCCAGCACAAAGGTCGACGAGACCTGCCTGCGACTCGCCACCCAGCAGGTTCACCCGCTGGAGGAGCATCAATCTGCAATCCGGATTGGCATCTCCAGTTTTGGTTTCGGCGGTGCCAACGCGCACCTGGTGGTGGATGAATACATTCCCGACAACCACCCTGCCGCGCCACTGACCGCCCCGGCGAGCGCCAGCGGCGTGGTGATGCTGGACCTTGCCATTGTCGAGGCAGAAGCAGCGCTGGGCAGCCACCGTTCCTTGCAGTCATTCCAGCAGCAACTCGATCAACCCGCCGCCCCGTCGGTGATGTTCCCTTATGGGCGTTTCGTTGATTACACCCCGGCACCCGGCCAACCGCTGCTGGGAAAATTTCTCGCACAAGACCACGTCATCGATATCGATGGCTTTGGCATGGGCCCCAAGCCATTGGCACATGTCGACCCGTTCAAGCTGTTGATCACCGATCGCGTCAATCATTTGCTGCGACGCTTGCCAGGCGTGGCCGGTTCGCCCGGCACAGCGATGGTCATGTGCTGCAACATGGGTGGCGAGCGCTTCAGCAATGCCTACAGCAGCGCCCATAACTTCTATTCCCGGGCGCAAGGTACGGCACCGGGCGTCGAGGTGACGGACGTGGCAACCATGCTGCCGAACATGTTGTCCGGCTACCCGGCGCAGATTTTTGACTTCAAGGGGTTCCATCAGACCCTGGTCGGCACCGCGGGCCTGTTCTGGCAAACCTTGCTGGCCTCGCCGCAATGGTTCAACGACGGCATTACCACGCTGCTGCTCGGCGCCGGGCGTTTTGTCAGCGGTGAAATCGAGGTCGAGCGCGCCCGGTGCAGCACGATCACGCAAGGTGAAGGACTGGGGCTGATCGCGCTGCGTCGCTATCAACCGGATGCCGCTGACAACCCCCTGCTAGTGATCCGTGCGGCGGTCCTCGCCCACGCTGCCGGCTCGTTGGAAGACGCTTGCCAACGGTTGGGCAAAGCGCCGAGCGACTATCCGAACGTTGACGTCTGTGAGTTGCAGCCTGCTGCGACGCCTGCCAGTGGATCACTGCAGGAGATGACCGGCTTCCTGGCTGAAGCCAGTGGCATCGAAACCCTGTTGGCGGTGATGTTGAAGGGCGCGACCCATTCCGTGATTGAGGTGCGCGACGCCGGCAAGACGGTGATGTGGTTGTTTACCGAGAAGCTTCGCCAATGGAGCCCGACGGCGGCCGAGGCCAGTTCGCCCATCAAACATCCCTTCATGTTGCGCTTTGCCCATTCGTCATCCCACGAACTGCAGCAGGTCATCACGTCTGCCCGGCCTGTCAGCCTGGTCCGCGAAGCGCCGAACGATGGCGTCGACGTGCAGCAACTCAGCGACATGCTCACCAGCACCCTGCTCTCCGGGCTGCGGGTGCGGGTTCGCGCCATGGAAAGCCTGTTCGCCCTGCACCGTGGCGACGCCAGCCAGCGCCCGACGCACTGGCAGCGCCGCGCGGAACATATTGTGATCGCCAACGCCCAGCGCAGCCCACAGTCGCTGCAGGCCCAACTGGTGGTGGATGAAGCGCACCCGTACTTTTTCGATCATCCCCTGGATCACATCCCAGGCATTTTGTTGCTCGAAGGCGTGCTGCAACTGATCGAACTGGCGATGCCCCCTCTGAGCGGGCGGGTCGCCTACATCAAGACCCTGACGATCAAGTTCCAGCAATACGTACAGAAGCAGGGCGTGATCGATCTGTATGTCGAGCGAGGCCAGGATCCCCAGGTGTTCAATGCGAAGGTCATGCAGGCCGGGAAAGTGATGTGCACCTGCGTCCTCGGGATGGCCTACAGCTCAGCGTTCGAGACATCGCCAGCCGGTGAATTCACCGCCACGCCCTGCCGTAACAAGGCACTGTTGCACAAGGCCAGGGAGGAGAACGTCATCGTCAGCGACATGAGCAGCGTCGCCCAGGGCCTGAGCGTGGACACCGTGAAGCTGCCACAGGAACACTTCTTCCAGGCAGGTGATCCCGGGCACTATTCGATGGTGTATTTCCTCGAAGTCGCTCGCCAGTGCTACATGCAGATCGCCCACAGCCATCTGCGGATTCCACTCAATACCCCGATGAATCTGCTGGCCTTGAGCTTCACCCTGGATCGACCCATCCCCAGGAACAGCCCGCTGTCATTGGCGCCGCAGGCTGGCTTGGATGCGTCGTTCCAGGCATTCAAGACCAACCGCATCTATATCGACCTGTTCAACCGGGGCGAAAAAATCGGTCAAGCGACCATTACCGCCCAGGTGCTGAGTCAATCCGCACCGGCAGCCTGAGCCTTGAATGAATCAACCCTCCTGCATGACCGTGCCCCTCACAACCAAGGTGTCGCCGTGAACGATGTCAAAGTGCAAATCATAGTCAAATCGCCCCCTTCTGAAATCTGGAAGATCTGGAGCAATTTTGCAGAAGCGCCGTTATGGGATACCGACGTTCGCCAGTGTCAACTCGACGGCCCTTTCCAGGCGGGGACACGCGGCAAATGTGTCCTCAAGAACGGCTTGAACATGCCACTGAAACTGGAAGCCGTGAGCCTGCACGAAAGCTATCGCAACAGTGCACGGCTGCTTTGGATCGACCTCGAATTCGATCATCAGATGCGCAGGTTTTCTGCCGATGAAACCCATGTCATCCATAGCGCGAAAATTTCCGGACCGTTGAGTTTTCTCTATCGCGGACTGCTGCGCAAAGCGTTGGCCGCCGCGATGACCACGGCACTGGACAACCTGTGCACGCTGGCTGAACAACGGGCCATCGGCGCTCCGGGGCACGCGAAAACCGCGACGCCTTTGCACCTGATGTGAATACCTCCCGGAAGGACGCGCGCTGAACGCGTCTTCCCGGACGCGCTTCGCTTACTTCTCGATAACAGCACATTTCGGATCTCGCATGAATCTACAGAAAAACACCCAATATCTTGTCATGGCCATCGTTGGTCTGGGGGCTATCGCACCCGCATCGAGTTTCGGCGACAACCTCGGCCCCTACGTCAGTGGCATGGGTGGCGTGAACTGGGTCGCTAAACAGGATCTGACCCAGAACAACAACGATTTCGTCGAGATGGAATTCAATCAACCGCTGCACTCCGGCTACGCTACCGGACTGGCACTGGGCTGGCGGTTCCCGGTCGGCCTACGGCCCGAGGTGGAACTGAGCTACCGCCGCAATACCCTGGACCAATTCAATAACCGGGTCTACGAGGGCGGAGGCAGTATTGAGGGTAAAGGCGAAGAGCAAGCCAGCAGCCTCATGGCCAACCTCTGGTATGACATCCCGAACCTGCCTGCCCCCTTGAGCCGCTTCACACCTTATGTGGGCGGTGGCCTGGGCTACGCGGTGCTGACCATCAAGGGCCTGGAAGCAGGCGGCGTCGAGTTCGGCGGCACCCATCGCGACACCGTCTCGGCCTGGCAACTCGGGGCCGGCATCGCTTACGAGCTTAGCGAGCATTGGTCCATGTCCCTGGATTACCGCTACTTCAAGACCGGCGAAGCGAACTTCGGCAAAATCCAGGGCCTGCCCCCGGCTGATGTGGAAACCGAATACAACGCCCAGTCCTTGATGCTTGGTTTGCGGTACTGGATGTAAGCGCTAGATGGATTGGCGCCTGGCCTTGGTCAGGCGTCGATTATCATCCCGACTAACGCAAAGTGCCTGGCGCCCAGCTTGTTCAATCATTGCCTCAGGTATCAGGCGCTCCAGTAACAGCGTCATCCCCTCTCGGAACAGCGGGTGTTCGTCTGCCACGATGATCCGACAAATCTTCTGGCCCCGAAACGCGTCGTTCATTGCGCCTCAAACTGCATCTTGATGACTTCACTGATTCTCTGCGCAACGCCATTGGCCAGCGGCGTGACGGATCGGATCGACTTCATGCAAACTCGCCCATGATCACCCCAAAGTTTCCCATGAATACGCCGATACATGCCTGATAAACTGACCGGCTCGCAGATAGCCCCTTGCGACGCATCGATTAAGGAGATCCAACGGACATGATTGTCGGCATTGACCTGGGCACCACCCATAGCCTGATCGCAGCATGGCGCGACGGCGCGGCGCAACTGGTGCCCAACGCATTGGGCGAGTGGCTGACACCGAGCGTGGTAGGCCTGGACGACGAAGGCCGCGTCATGGTCGGCCGCGCGGCGCTGGAGCGCCTACAGACCCATCCCCAGGTCACCGCCTCGCTTTTCAAGCGCTACATGGGCAGCGCCCGCCTCACCACGCTTGGTCATCAACAGTTCAGGGCCGAGGAACTCTCGGCCATGGTATTGCGCAGCTTGCGCGAGGATGCCGAGCGGCATTTCGGCGAACCAGTGGAAGAAGCCGTCATCAGCGTCCCCGCCTACTTCAGTGATGCCCAGCGCAAGGCCACGCGAATTGCCGGTGAGCTGGCGGGCTTCAAGGTCGAGCGACTGATCAATGAACCCACCGCAGCCGCACTCGCCTATGGCTTGCACCAGCGCGATAACGCCAGCACCTTCCTGGTTTTCGACCTCGGCGGCGGGACTTTCGACGTGTCCATCCTGGAGCTGTTCGAAGGCATCATGGAAGTGCGCGCCAGCGCCGGCGACAACTACCTGGGCGGGGAAGATTTCGACACGCTGCTACTCCAGGATTTCGTTGCCGCACAGACGGGCAACACCGAGGGGCCACTGGCCCTTGAAGACGCGCAGCTCTACGGTCGGCTGCGCCGTGAAGCCGAACGCGTGCGCAAATCCCTGGGCCAGGAATCAAGCGCAACGTTTGCAGTACGCCAGGGCGAGCGCGAATGGCGTCGCGAATACACCCAGGCCGGTCTGACCGATCTGTATGCACCCCTGTTCAGCCGCCTTCGAGCCCCTATCGAAACCGCTTTGCGCGATGCCCGTATCCGCGCCAGTGAACTGGACGAAGTGTTGCTGGTGGGCGGCACCACCCGCATGCCCCTGGTGCGTAAATTGGCCGCCAGCCTGTTCGGACGTTTTCCCTCGATCCAGCTCAACCCCGATGAAGCCGTGGCATTGGGCGCCGCCGTGCAGGCAGGGTTGAAAAGCCGCGACGCGGCACTTGAAGAAGTCGTGCTCACCGACGTCTGTCCTTATTCCATGGGCATCGAAATTACGGTCGAGTATGGCGGCAAGCTCGAAAGCGGCCATTACCTGCCGATCATCGAACGCAACTGCGTGGTGCCCGTGAGCAAGGTCAAGCGCGTGTTCACACTCCAGGACCAGCAAAAGGTCGTACTGCTGAAGGTCTATCAGGGCGAAAGCCGTCGGATCAGTGAAAACATTCTCCTGGGCGAACTGGAAATTCCGGTGCCGCTTATGCCTGCCGGGGAAGTGGGGATCGACGTACGTTTCACTTACGATACCAACGGCCTCCTGGAAGCCGATGCGCAGATCGTCCAGACGGGAGAACAACGCAACCTGGTGATCGCCAATAACGCCGGCGTGCTGGATAGCGAAGAGATCAGCCAGCGCCTCAAGGCCCTGGAAGCGCTGAAGATCCATCCACGGGATGAACAACCCAATACCTTGCTGATCGCCCGGCTGGAACGTCTTTACCAGGAAAGCCGCGGTGATCTGCGCCAACAGATCGATGAGCTGGCTACCCGTTTCGCCCAGATGCTCGATACCCAGGAACTGCACGACATCCGCGCGCTTCGGCTGCAGATCAGCGCGCAACTCGACAGCCTTGAAGAAGGTGTCTGGCGATGACTTGCTGGGTGGTACTCGGGCTGCCCGAAGACGCCGATAAGCGCAGCATCAAGCGCCAGTATGCAAGTCTGCTCAAACAGCATCGCCCAGACGAAGATCCCGAAGGTTTCCAGCGCCTGCGTGAGGCTTACGAGCAGGCATTGGAATGGGCTGACTGGCAGCAGGACGTGTCCGTCGACGAAGAACAGCCCGCCCCCATCGAGCTGCCCCTCATGGAACTGCCAACCCCGAGGCAGGCACCGACAGGGCCCTCCCCCAGCCAGCGTCTGGCGGCGCAATGCCTGGAGGCGATAGACGCGACCAACCTCGCCAGCCGCCTGACGCAGGCGCGTCTTTATGCCTGCGAGCGTGAATTCGAACACGGCCTGCTGGAGTTTTGCCTGGCGCAGGAAGATACCTACGACCTGGCCGAAGCGGCCATTGCCCAATTGCACTGGCTGACCCCTTGGCAACGCGAGGACCTGCCCAGCGCCGCCACCGAGCAACTGCGCGGCAGGCTCATGGATCTGGCATGGTCTCGCCTGACCGGGGCCTGGCACGATAGTCAACGCTTTCTCGATGTCGCCCGCCAGCTCGACGCCAGTCCTTGGCTACAGACCCTGGACGCTCGGCAATGGCTGAACCGCTGCCTGGCCATGGCCCTGCTGCAAGCACCGACTTGGTCCGAGCAGTTGTTCGATGCCATCTGCGCACAACAGGGCTGGAAGCAGACCGGCCACCATAGCCCGTGTCCAGAACCCTGGTGGAGTCAACTCCTGGCGCGCAGCCATTGCGCCACGTTCCTGGCGCAACAGGCTCGCCTCACTCAGTTCTTCGACAGCAGCGAGTCCCAGGCCTCGCGCATGCTGTTTGGATCACTCGATGAAGACGCCCGAGTGCGTTTGAGCATGACCTTCAGCGCTGCGGACTGGGATGCCTGCGATACGCTGTATCGCACCGTTCAGCTTCGCTACCCGCAGATACTGCACGAAAAGCCACAACTGAGCCCGGACAACTGGCGTGCGCTGCGGCGCCAGCCGCCGATCCTGGCCGTGCCATTGGCCATACTCGGCACTTCGATCTGCATGAGCTGGCTCTATGAATATCGACTAGGCGGCTCGTTCTACACCAGCGTGATCGATATGTTGCTTCGCGCCCTGCTGCTGGGTGTCGTCGGCTGGGGACTTCACGCAGTGTGCAAGAAACTGAGCCGCAAGGCCTGGCGCCTGGACGATTGGATAAATGTTCGTTACGGCCGCTGGCTGAGTTTACGACGGCCCTCCCCGTTGCCGATCCGCGAAAACCTCTGGGTCGCGCTGCTGGGCGGGCTCATCTACGTAGCCGGCGGATTGCCCGGGGCGGCGACCTATTTCGCAATTCTCGGTGTGCTGGGTGCCTTGAGCCGGCGCGCGCCCTTCGAACGCGGCAAGTCTATCCTGACCCGACTCTATGACCGGGTGCCTGGCGATGTGCTTATCGGCCTGTTCCTGGGCATGCTCGTGCCCATGGTCTTGTTGGGTAATACCTGGGCCAACGGCGTGTATCTGGGCAAGAACGAAGGCCTCCAGGTCTGGCCACAGCGCATCTGTGCTGCTCGAGAGTCGACGGCTTCGCCGTGCCCAGCGGGACTTTCTGCAACCCAGTGGCAAGCTTTCAAGGAACCCCAGGTCAATCAACCATGATCAGTACCCGCGCATTCATCACGGCGGTTGTCGTGCTACTGACGATGACTTGGCTGGTCCAGCGCCTGGCCGGGCCGACGAACGACGATAAGGAAAACCGCGCACATTGGGCCGAGGTACAGGAAATAAGTACCTGCCTGGTGGACGGCGCGGAGCTATTTGAGCAACGCTATATCGACTACCGTACCCCCCAGGCCTTGCCGGAGGAGGAATGGATTCGCAGGATGAGATTCAAAGGCTTCGGCATGGGCTCGGGCATCGACGCCGAGGAGTTCATCCGGCCTCAGGGTAGGTCGCCATCACCCTGCAAGCATGGGTTTAGTGGCGGCGAGCCCGGTAGCCTGCAGGCTCTCGCTCGAAATTACATCAAGGCCTATGACGACCTGCGTCCCATCGCCCAGACCGCCGAACTATGGCTGAACAACCATCGCGATCAGCCTCTGCCTGGCGAGCTCGAAAAAGTGGATCGTGCCCTGACCCTGCATCTGCAGGACGCGCGCGCCCAGGCGATACCGTTGCGCCAGGCGTTGGAGCAGCCGCAGCTGCAGGTACGTGAGCAACAGCTGGCATCCATCGAAAAGCATCAGGGACAGGACCAGCATTGGCACACGCTGCGCTTCATGATCCTCGCCCGCCAGACCATCAACGCCCTCGACGCCATGACCGAAGGGGCCCCCCTGACGCCGCAACAACTGCTCACTCTGCATCATTCGCTGGCAACCAACTGGACGGAGACCGAAGCCTTCGTGCAAGCCCTGCCCCGTCTGCGCTCGGCTAACGGTGGCCCGCCCGTGTGGAACAAAATCAGCCTGGCAGCCAAGGAATGGCTTGCCGCCCTCGAACGTTTGCAACAACACTGGGGGTCTGGAGACGACGCCGCGGAACTGAACCAGGACCTTGCTGCTGCACGGGCCGGGTATGACGAATTGCGGATGCGTTACAACGCTGCGGTGCAGCTCCAGTATTGAAAACTCATTGAGTTGGAGTGGGCCTATGGTTTCCATAGCTGTAAAGGAAGAAGTCCGGGAACGTCTGCGTCGTGCCGAGGACGAGCATGCAGTGAAGATCCTGCTTGCCGTAGAATCAGGCAGCCGCGCCTGGGGATTCGCGTCCCCCAATAGCGACTACGACGCACGCTTCATCTACGTCAATAAACCTGAGTGGTATCTCTCGGTCGGCCTTGAGGAACAACGTGATGTCATTGAATACCCGATTGTTGATGACATGGACATCAATGGCTGGGATCTGCGCAAGGCCTTGAGGCTTTTCTGGAAGTCAAATCCGGGGTTTGTCGAGTGGGTTCAGTCCACCATCGTCTATGAACACTCCGGCTCCTTCCACGAACGTGCCAAAGCGTTACTCCCGCAGGTGTACTCGGTTGAAAGCGGTATCTACCATTATCGCAGCATGGCAAAAACCAATTACCGGGGGTACTTGCAGGCTGCTGAAGTACCGCTAAAAAAATATTTCTACGTACTGCGGCCATTGCTATCGGTACGGTGGCTGGAGCGCTTCGATCAACCCGCCCCCATCGAGTTTGACAAGCTGCGCGAAGTCATCGACGGCGAGCCCGAGTTGCACCTTGCCATCGATGACTTGCTTGCGCTCAAGCGCGCATCACCAGAAATGGGGCTTTCGCCTCAGATCATGCCTATTCAGAAATTCATTGAGCGGGAACTGAATAGACTTGAGGAGATCAAGCCGACCCGTAGCGAGCGCAAGGAAGTAGAGCCGTTACTGTCGGAACTGTTTCGCTCGGTACTGAAGGAAACGTGGAGATAACCCAAGTCATTGGCTTCATCGAAAGTCGCTTGGACGAATTTAAAACGTACAAGCGCCCCCTAACGCGGTCCAGCGTGAATCAAATTTCTAGATCGAAAGCGCAAAGCGGCCTCCACCCTCGACTTCCTCGCTACCCAACAGCGCTTCAGGCACAAACCCGCACCGTTCAAGGACCTTCCTTGAGCCGACGTTGCTCTCATAGACATAAGCCACCAGTTGCGTAAGCGCCCAACGCATCCGTGCCGCCTCGATCAGATGTTTCAGGGCCTGCGTTGCCAGCCCTTGCCCGCAAACGCGTTGATCAATGCGATAGCCCACTTCGGCGCAACCGTGTGGTGAATGGATGCCTTTCAAATTCGCTCGCCCGACGATTCTCCCGCAGGAATCTTCGATCAAAAACGGGTGCCAGGCGCCCTCGGCAAAATCGGCCAGATAGCTTTCAATGTGATCAGTGACGCCCGTCCGTGAATAAAAGGCTGGGGCGCGGGCGTCGATATGCGACTCGAACCATTCACGGTTGAGGATCTCGAAGGCCAGAAGCGCTTCGACGTCGGTACTCTCCAGCTCGCGAATCCTGAATGGTGTCACTGATTGCTTCTCCCGGGGCTGAAGCGCAATCGTAAGGTCGAGTGATGGTTCATGGCGAGGATTTCTGCTTGAGCGGTCTTGTGTTGGGGGGGCTGCTGCGCAGCCCAGCGGGGCGGTGCGACGTTTCGCTAAATCCCCTCGCCACAAGGTTATTCATTTGACGCGGGACATAAACGAAAAATGCTCCGTACCTTTCGATACGGAGCATTTCTTCAAGACTTCCGCGGATTGCCAGGGCTTCACGCGACGGTGAGTCTCCTGGTTCAATCGCCTGCAGAATTCAGAGGGATTCTGCATCTCCTATCGGGGAGTCGGAACGGAACCTGCCTGGCGTCCTTCAGGCGTTTTGGTTCCAGGGACGGTCTCCATGCTCGTCCTTGATGCGCGTCGGCAAGCCCATCACATCCAACGCCTCGAGGAACGCCTCGGCGGGCAGCTCCTCGACGTTGACCATGCGCTGCACGTCCCACTCGCCACGGGCCACCAGCAAGGCTGCGGCCACGGGTGGCACGCCTGCGGTATAGGAAATACCCTGGCTGTCGGTTTCGGCGTAAGCGTCCTCGTGGTCGGCCACGTTGTAGATGAACATCTCGCGCGGCTGGCCATCCTTGACGCCCTTGACCAGGTCACCGATGCAGGTCTTGCCGGTGTAGCCCGGCGCCAGCGAACTCGGATCAGGCAGCACGGCCTTGACCACTTTCAGCGGCACGACTTCCAGGCCTTCGGCGGTCTTGACCGGTTGCTCGGAGAGCAGGCCGAGGTTCTTCAGTACGGTGAACACGTTGATGTAGTGCTCGCCGAAGCTCATCCAGAAACGCACGTTGGGCACGTCGAGGTTCTTCGACAGCGAGTGCACTTCGTCGTGGCCGGTCAGGTACAGGTTCTGCGAGCCTACGACCGGCAGGTCGTCGGTGCGCTTGACCTCGAACATGGTGTTGCTGGTCCACTGGCTGTCCTGCCAGCTCCACACCTTTCCGGTGAACTCACGGAAATTGATTTCCGGGTCGAAATTGGTGGCGAAATATTTGCCATGGGAGCCGGCATTGACGTCGAGAATATCGATCGAATCAATGCGGTCGAAATGCTGTTGCTGCGCCAGTGCCGCATAGGCATTGACCACACCCGGGTCGAAGCCCACGCCGAGAATGGCGGTGATGTTCTTTTCCTGGCACTCCTGGAGGTGGTTCCACTCGTAGTTGCCGTACCAGGGCGGCGTCTCGCAGACCTTGCCCGGTTCTTCGTGGATGGCGGTGTCCAGGTAGGCCACGCCGGTATCGATGCAGGCACGCAGCACCGACATGTTGAGAAAGGCAGAGCCGACGTTGATGACGATCTGCGACTCGGTTTCGCGAATCAGCGACTTGGTCGCTTCGACATCCAGAGCGTTCAGTGCAAAGGCCTTGATGTCGGCGGGTTGCTTGAGGCTACCCTTGGCCTTGACGCTGTCGATGATGGCCTGGCATTTGGAGATGTTGCGCGACGCGATAGCAATACGACCGAGTTCGTCGTTGTGCTGCGCGCACTTGTGGGCCACCACCTTGGCGACACCTCCTGCACCAATGATAAGTACGTTCTTCTTCAATTTCTTCATTTCTCCTTCCGCCAGCTCAAGACAGGCTGGACAGATAGTCGTCGTAAACAAACTCGCGAACCACCTCGACGCTGCCGTCGAGTTGCTTCACTACGATGGACGGCATTTTCAGGCCGTTGAACCAGTTTTTCTTGACCATGGTGTAGCCCGCTGCGTCGATGAACGACAGCCGATCGCCGATGGACAGCGGACGATCGAATTGGTACTCGCCGAAAATGTCTCCGGCCAGGCAGGATTTGCCGCACACCATGTAGGTGTGTTCGCCCTCGCTCGGTGCCAGCTTAGCGTCCAGGCGATAGATCAGCAGATCGAGCATGTGCGCCTCGATGGAGCTGTCCACCACGGCCAGGTGCTTGCCGTTGTAGAGCGTGTCGAGCACGGTGACTTCCAGCGATGCACTCTGGGTGATCGCGGCCTCGCCCGGCTCCAGGTAGACCTGCACGCCATATTTTTGCGAGAAGGCCTTGAGCCGTGCGCAGAAGGCGTCCAGGGCGTAGCCCTCGCCGGTGAAGTGAATGCCGCCACCGAGGCTGACCCACTCGACCTTATGCAGCAAGTGACCAAAGCGCTCTTCGATAGTGCCCAACATCTGGTCGAACAAACCGAAATCGCCGTTCTCGCAGTTGTTGTGGAACATGAAGCCGGAGATATGCTCGATGACTTGCTCGATTTTCACCGGATCCCATTCGCCCAGGCGGCTGAACGGTCGCGCCGGGTCGGCCAGCAGGTAATCGGAGCTGCTCACTTGCGGATTGACCCGCAGGCCGCGGACCTTGCCGGCCGACACTTCGGTGTAGCGCTGCAACTGGCCGATGGAGTTGAAGATGATCTTGTCGCAGTTGGCAAGCATCTCCTCGATTTCATCGTCAGCCCAAGCGACGCTGTAGGCGTGGGTCTCGCCCGCGAACTTCTGCCGGCCGAGCTTGAGTTCATAGAGCGACGACGACGTGGTGCCGTCCATGTACTGCTGCATCAGGTCGAACACCGACCAGGTGGCGAAGCACTTGAGCGCCAGCAAGGCCTTGGCCCCGGACTGCTCACGCACGTAGGCGATCTTCTGCATGTTCGCCAGCAGCTTTTGTTTGTCGATAAGGTAGTACGGGGTTTTGATCATTTTCGAGGCCTCCGGGCAAGGCGAGCCAAAAAAGGATGCGCATTGTGCCTTCACTGACTGCAGATCGAAAGAGCGAAAAGCCCCGTTCACGCAATCATCCTGATCCAGGCCCACGCTTTGCGATAACCGGACATACCGACTGCCCAGGCGATGAAATGCTGGATGATCGGGTAAAGAAGGGGTCGCCGAAGAGGCGTCGATGCTCGAAATCGAGCCATCGCCGATAGACGGCAATGGGCAACAACCGTCCGTGATCAGTGCTGATGCATCAGGTCATGCAGAACGCCGAACCTCAGGCCCGGCTCGGAAGCAATCATCTGCGAGATACCGAAGACCTTGAATGCCGCCAGCATGATCGCCAGGCCACCGGGCAGGATGCCCAGGCGATGGCTTTGCAAGCCGGCCAACCTGAGCTGGTCGACATGGCCGACTTCCAGCAACCGCAGCGACAGACGCAACAATCCACCGTAGGTAATGCCGCCTTGCCCAACATCGTTGAAACCATTGGCCTTGAGCACTTTGGTCAACATCCGCGCCGTACCGGAAGAACCGATTGCCTGCTGCCAGCCCTGGGCGCGATAACCCGCCGCGACTCTTTCAAACTGCAGGACAGCCACTCGCTCCGCCTCCAACAGCGCCTGGGCGGTGATGCATCCGCCCCGAAAGTAACGCGCACCAAAGGTGCCACTGCCGATGGCGATGCTTTCCGTCAGCAACGGTTGAGCGCCCTGCCCCAGAATCAATTCGGTCGAGCCACCACCGATGTCCACCACCAGCCGCGGGTGCTCGACACCGGGCACCGTATGGGCAACACCGGCGTACACCAGCCGCGCTTCTTCATGCCCGGACAGCACGTCGATCCGAAACCCCAGGTGCCGCTCGGCGCTGGCCAGGAACAGCTGGGCATTCGCCGCTTCGCGCACGGCACTGGTCGCCACCGCCCGCACCCGTCCGGCTTCAAAGCCACGCAGTTTTTTGCCGAATCGGGCGAGCGCCTGCCAGCCCCGATCCAGCGCCAGCTCGTCCAAAGCCCCGGCCTGCAGGCCCTCGGCCAATCGGACAGGCTCGCGCAGGGTTTTCACTTCCTGGATCATCAAGCGTCGATTGCGCTTGACCGACTGGCCGATCATCAAGCGGAAGGCGTTAGAACCCAGGTCAATGGCCGCGAACAGAGGGGCGTCGCCTTTCATAGCGGTGTTCCTTGATTCATCAGCCAGCAGGCACAGGCGCTGCGGACTTTCCACGATGGTTTGCGAGGATCCTGCCATGGATTCGATGACACCTGGATGACACCCCTGGCGCTCGGCCATGGAAAACAGACGCGTGCCGACGAAATTTCGGCGAGCCCCGGCCTTCGAGCGCAATCGATAAAACCCGATCGTGAAGGCATCCTCCACAGATGGACAAAAACAAGGTCGGCCACTTCGACGCCGACACCCGCCGAAACCGTCGCCATGCTGACCATCGACGCCGCCGACATGTTCGGTTTGCCGGTGTCCACGACCCATGTGCCTCATATGACTAAGGCCTCGTGACCGCCTGTGGGAGCGAGCCTGCTCGCGAAGGCATCGACACCACCGCCATCTCCACACACTGGCCCACTGCTATCGCGGGCAGGCTTGCTCCCGCAAGGGTTTGGGTGAGTTCAGGGCAAGAAACGGTTAATATCGCGCTCTTTCGTCTACCCTCACAGAGCGGCGTACCGCCCTCCACGTGGGCGTGATGCGTCACCATTCCTTGCCTTCATGTACCGGAGATCCTCCATGCTCAAGCGTTCCCTGGCATTGGCCGTCGGCGTTGCCCTGTCGTTTTGCAGCCTGCTGTCCCTGGCCGCCGACACCCTGAAAGTCAGTGCAATTCCCGATGAGGCGCCGACCGAGCTGCTGCGCAAGTTCAAACCGCTGGGTGCCTATCTGGAACAGCAAACCGGCATGAAAGTCGAATTCGTCCCCGTCAGCGACTACCCCGCCGTGGTCGAGGCACTGGCCACCGACCGGATCGACATGGCCTGGCTGGGGGGGTTCACCTTTGTGCAGGCACGCCTGAAAACCGGCAACGCCATCCCCCTGGTCCAGCGTGAACAGGACGCCCAGTTCACCAGTAAATTCATCACCGCCGACCCGGCCGTCAAATCCCTCGCCGACCTCAAAGGCAAGACCTTTGCCTTCGGTTCGGTGTCGTCGACGTCCGGTAGCCTCATGCCGCGCTATTTCATGCTCAAGGACGGCATCAAGCCTGAAAGCTACTTCAGTCGCGTAGGCTACTCCGGCGCCCATGACGCCACCGTCGCCTGGGTCCAGGCCGGCAAGGTGGACGCTGGCGTGCTGAACGCCAGTGTCTGGGAAAAACTGGTCGCAGCCGGCAAGGTCGACACAACCAAGGTCAAGGTCTTCGCTACCACCCCTGCCTACTTCGACTACAACTGGACGGTGCGCGGTACCCTCGACCCAGCGTTGGCGGCCAAGATAAAGGCCGCCTTCCTGGCACTCGATCCGGCCAACCCGAAGGACAAGGAAATCCTCGATCTGCAGGCCGCCAGTCGCTTCATCGAAACCAAGCCTGAGAACTACAAGGGCATCGAGGAAGCCGCACGCGCCGCCGAACTGCTCAAATGACCCTGCAACTGACCCAGGTCAGTGTTACCCATGCCAACGGCGTCCAGGCGCTGCGGGGCATCGACCTGCACATCGGTGCCGGCGAACAGGTCGCCATCATCGGCCCGTCTGGCGCGGGCAAGTCAAGCCTGCTCAACCTGCTGGCCACCGCCCTGCGCCCAGGTAGCGGCGCGCTGCAGTTGCTCGGCGAACGCGCCTGGCAACTGTCTGCCCGCCAGCGTCAGCGCCTGCGCGCTCGCATCGGCCTGATCCACCAATCGCCGCCGCTGCCGCCACGTCAACGCGTGGTCACGGCGGTCCTGGCCGGAAAGCTCGGTCAGTGGGGCATCGGCAAAAGCCTGTTGAACCTGCTGCATCCGCTGGATATTCCAGGCGCCAGGGCGGCGTTGGCCCGGCTGGACCTGGGCGACAAATTGTTCGCCCAATGCCAGCAGCTGTCGGGCGGACAGCTGCAACGCGTGGGCATTGCCAGGGTGTTGTATCAGGCGCCAGAGGTGCTGCTGGCCGATGAACCGGTTTCGGCCATGGACCCGGTATTGGCCCAGCACACGCTTTCGGTGCTGTGCCGCCATGCCCGGGAGCACAACGTCACCCTGGTCGCCAGCCTGCACGCGGTGGAACTGGCCTTGGCCCACTTCTCCCGGGTCATTGGCCTGCGTGATGGACAGATCCTGTTCGACCTGCCAACCGAAGCGGTCGACCGCCAGTTGCTCGACGCCCTCTACGCCAACGAACAGCTACAGTCTTCGCCAACGCCCCCCTCTTCCTTGAGCGTGCAGATCCCCCGATGCTGACACGCGATACCCGAGACCCCGCCACCCGCCCGCGCCTGCTGCTCAGCCTGCTGGCCCTCGTGCTGCTGTGGCCGGGCATCCAGTTCAGCGAACTGGACCTTAGTGTGTTGGTGGCGAGCGACAGCCAGAGTGAAATGGGCCGGTTTGTAGCGGCCTTCTGGCCTCCCGCCCATGGCGACGAATTTGTCGAACTGCTGTGGCAAGCCACCTTGCAGACGCTGGCGATCGCCACGGCCGGCATGGCGTTGGCGTTGCTATTGGCGGTGCCCGCGAGCCTGCTGGCCAGCCGCGCCCTGTCGTTGTCGGCGGCCTCCCGTGCCGGACACCCAGGTTATTGGGGCCAACTGCTGCGCTGGCCGGTGCGCGGCCTGCTGATCTTCCTGCGCAGCGTCCCGGAAATTGTCTGGGCCTTGCTCTTCGTCCGTGCCGTCGGCCTCGGCCCTACGGCTGGCGTACTGGCGATTGCCATTACCTACAGCGGCATGCTGGGCAAGGTCTATGCAGAAATCTACGAGTCGGTCGACCAGCGTCCGGCCCACGCGCTCCTGCAATCCGGCAGCAGCCGGCTCGCCGCTTTCTGCTATGGGATCCTGCCCAATGTCGCGGCGGAGCTGTTGTCATACACGGTGTATCGCTGGGAATGCGCCATCCGCGCCTCGGTGGTGATGGGCTTCGTCGGTGCCGGTGGCCTGGGCCAGCAAATGGACCTGTCGCTGAGAATGTTCGCCGGCGGTGAAGTGGCCAGCCTGCTGCTGACGTTCCTGGCGCTGGTGCTGCTGGCCGATCAACTCAGCCGCCTGCTGCGCTGGAGGCTGGCATGAATCGCCTGATCAACGCGGTCATTGTCCTGTGCATCGGTGCGGCAGTCGTCGTCTCGTTCCGCTACCTGGGCATCGACCTCGGCGAGCTCGGCGACAGCCGCAATTTGCACCAGATGGGCGCTTATGCGCAGCGTTTTCTCAGCCCGGACCTGAGCCTGGGCCATCTGAAGGCGATCGGCCACGGCGCCCTGGAAACCCTCGCCATGTCGGCCCTTGGCACCCTGCTCGCGGCGGTCTTCGGCCTGCTATTGGCCTTGCCTGCGGCCGGGCGTTTTGGCTGGCCGCTGCAGAGCGCTTCGCGGCTGGTGCTCAATGCCTTGCGCGCGGTGCCAGAACTGGTGTGGGCGGCGTTGATGGTCCTCGCCGCCGGGCTCGGCCCCAATGCCGGCACCCTGGCCTTGGCCCTGCACACCACCGGTGTGCTCGGCCGGCTGTTCGCCGAAGCCCTGGAAAATACCCCATCCGAACCGGCCGACGCCATCCGCCTGCAAGGTGGCAATGCGGTATTGGCGTTCTGTTACGGCACGTTACCCAACCTCCTGCCCCAGCTACTGGCCTATGTCCTGTACCGCTGGGAAAACAATATCCGCATGGCCAGCGTGCTCGGCTTCGTCGGCGCCGGGGGCTTGGGGCAAATGCTCTACGTCAGCCTCAGTCTGTTCCAGGAGGCCCAAGGCAGCACGGTGATCCTGGCGATGTTGCTACTGGTTTTCGCGGTCGATACGTTGAGCAGTTGGAGTCGCCAACGCTGGGTCAAGGCTTGAGAGCCTGGGGCGTGAAGCCACGCTCACACTGGCCCTGAGTAGGAGCAGGCGAAGCCTGCGATCTTTTGATCTTTTGATCTTTTGATCTTTCGCTTGAGACTCAAGTGTTTTTGGGAAGATCGCAGCCTCGTTGCACTCGACAGCTCCTACACAGTTCCTACACAGCGCCTATACCGCGCCTACTCGGTTTCTACACCCTCTCCATCAGCGCCTCCTGCGCATCCGCCTCGCCGTGCAACAGCTCGATCACCCAGTCGATAAACACCCGAACCCTGGGTGACAGCTGTCGATGGGGCGGGTACACCGCAGAGATCGGCCAGGTTGGCACGTTGTAATCCTCAAGTACCTGAACCAACCGGCCCTCGGCCAACTGCTGTTGCACGTGATAACGCGGCGCCTGGATCAAGCCGAATCCCGCTTCACAGGCCGTCACATAGGCGTCGGCATTGTTGACGTTCAGCTCACTTGGCAATTGCATTTCGCGAACCCGCCCCGCCACCTCGAATTCGAACGGGAAGAACCGCCCATTGCCGGACGCAAACCCGATGGCCCGGTGCGCCGTCAAATCCTCCAACCGCCCGGGCGTGCCGGCGCGGGCCAGATAGCCGGGGCTGGCACACGTCAGTTGATGCAGGCGCACGATGGGGCGCGCCACCAGCGCCTGGTCGACGACATTGCCGGCGCGGATTGCACAATCCACGCCCTCGCGCTGCAGATGGACCTGACGGTCATGGAAGCCGATGTCCAGTTGCAACGCTGGGTAACGGCAATAGAAATCCGGCAGGCGCGGCACGATCCAGGTGCAACCAAAGGCGATGGGCATGTCCACTTTCAGGGTGCCGCGCGGCTGGCTGCGTTGCACCGACAACGAACTTTCGAGGTCATCGAGGTCGTCCAGCAACTGGCCGCTGCGCTGGTAATACGCTTGCCCATCAAGCGTTGCCCGCACCTGCCGGGTGGTGCGCTGCAGCAGTTGCACCCCTAGATGCGCTTCCAATTGCTGGATCAGCAGGCTGACGGTGGCCCGCGGCAGCCCAAGGTCATCGGCCGCCTTGCCAAAACCGCCCAGTTCAACAATGCGCCGGAACACCTGCATGGCCTGTAATCGGTCCAATCTCGCGCCTCACTATTTAGATATCACGAACAGTTAAACCAATAATCATGGATTTATCCAGGAAACCGTTTGATAGAGACTGCACAGGTCGTTCATTTCCAGGAGCTATCAGCATGAAGACTCGCCAACTCGGCCATCACGGCCCGCACGTTTCCTCCATCGGCCTGGGCTGCATGGGCATGTCGGACTTCTACACCACGGGCGTGGACGAGCGCGAAGCGATTGCCACGCTCCACCGCGCCGTGGAACTGGGTGTGACGCTGTTCGACACCGCCGACATGTACGGGCCGCATACCAACGAAGAATTACTCGGACGGGCCCTGCGTGGCAAACGTGAAGGCCTGTACCTGGCGAGCAAGTTCGGCCTGGTGCGCAGCAGCGATCCCCATGCCCGTGGCGTCAATGGCCGTCCTGACTACGTCCGGCAATCTATCGATGGCAGCCTCAAACGTCTCGATACCGATTACCTCGACCTTTACTACCAGCACCGCATCGACCCTGAAGTGCCCGTCGAAGACACCATCGGCGCCATGGCCGAGCTGGTCAAAGCCGGCAAGGTTCGCCACATCGGGATCTCGGAAGCCAGCGCCGAGACCATCCAGCGGGCCCACGCCGTGCACCCCCTGGCAGCGGTGCAAAGCGAATACTCGCTGTGGTCCCGTGAGCCCGAACACAATGCCGTGCTCGACACTTGTCGGCGCCTGGGCATTGCATTCATCGCCTACAGCCCCTTGGGCCGGGGCTTTTTGACCGGCGAGCTGAAATCACCGGAGGACTTCGCCGCCGATGACTATCGCCGCTTCAACCCGCGCTTCCAGGCCGACAACTTCAATCGCAACCTGGCCCTGGTAGCGCGGGTCAAGGCATTGGCCCTGGACAAGGGCATCAGTGCTGCGCAGTTGGCCTTGGGCTGGGTATTGGCCCAGGGTGACCATGTCATCCCGATCCCCGGCACCAAGCAGCGCAAGTACCTGGAAAGCAATGTGGCGGCCGTTTCGGTGATGTTGAGCGCTGACGAACTGGCCCAACTGGATGGGATTTTCGCAGGCGAAGGTGCCGTGGCGGGCGACCGATACCAGGCGCACACGATGACGCTGTTGAACGGTTGATCCTACGGCGGGGCCGACCATTTCGACAGGCCGGATTCAAGCCGGCGCCAGCCCAGCCGATAACCCTATTAAGAATAGCTACCAGACCTCCGGGTTCTGCCAGTTGCATAGGGTGATAATCAATGGGTTTGCCGCTTAATCGCCTACTGGTGTGGGGCGTCCTGATGTTCCTCGCTGCAAGCGCTTGCGCGGCAGAGACGCCGTTGCGCATCGTGACGGAGGAACTGCCGCCCTACAACATGACGCAGAACGGCCGAGTGACCGGCATGAGCACCGAGGTGGTCCAGGCCGTGCTCAAGGAAGTCGGCATCGACGCGCCACCTATCCAGTCCATGCCGTGGGCCCGGGCCTACGAACTGGCGCTCAATGAACGCAATGTATTGATCTACTCGATCGTCCGCACGCCTGCACGCGAGCCGCTTTTCCAGTGGATCGGCAGCATCGGCCCGACGCAGTGGTACATCTACTCGCTGGCGGACCGGCCGGTGAAACTCGACTCGCTGGCCGATGCCCACGGGCACCAGATCGCCACGGTCAATCAGGACGTGGGTGAGCAATACCTGATCTCGAAGGGTTTTCGCATCGGCAAGGAATTGCAGTCGAGCACCAAGTACGAACACAACTACCGCAAGCTCAAGGTCGATCACGTGGAGCTGTGGATTTCCAATGAGCTCAACGCGCTGTACCTGACGCGTCAAAATGGCGAAGACCCGGACAAGTTGCTGATCCGCTCGCTCGCGCTTCCCGAGATAAGCAGCGCCGACGGCTTGAGCATGGCGTTCAGCCGCAATACGCCGGCCGATACGGTGGCGAAGTTCCGTGCTGGCCTCGAGGCCATCCGGCGCAATGGCGTCTACGATGCCATCCTGCGCAAATGGTTATGACATGGATGCCAATTTTCGTAAGGCCTCCTCCCTACAACCAGAGACCAAAGCGTTCAGCTCCCTAGGACGCCGCCTGGTATTGGCAACGCTGTTGTTCTGCCTGCTTTTTACCCTGGCAATGGTCACCTGGCGTACCTGGTTGGCCTGGGAAAACAACCTGGCGGAAATGAATTCGGAACTGGCCCTGATCGACCAAGTGTTCCAGAACACCCTGGCCCATGCCATTTGGGAACTGGACCGTGAATCCCTCGACCAACAAATCGCCAGCGTCGCCATGGCAGCACCCGTGGGTCGCGTGGTGTTGAACATCCTGCGCCCCGGACAAGCGCCTGAAGTCATCGAGGTCAATCGATACGCCGTCGATCAATCAGGCGTGGTGCCGGTGTTGCATCGCCAGCTCATCGCACAACCCTACGCCGGGGCCCATGAAATAGTCGGTGCGCTGACCATCGAAGGCGACGATAACCTGCTGTGGGAGCGCCTCTGGGACGAAGCACGCAGCATCGTCATCACCCAGCTCATCCAGTCCTTGCTGCTGGCCGGGTTGATCATGACCGTGTTCAACCGCCTGGTGACCGTGCATGTGGTGCACATCGCCCGGCACCTGGGCGAACTGGCGCCGCAAGCCCTCAAGTATCACCTCAAGCTGCAACGGGCGGTAAAGCGCCAGGACGAGCTGAGCCTGCTCGAATTCCAGGTCAATACACTCCAGGACAATCTTCGCGCCCATTTGGAACGTCAGCATTCGGACGAACTGGCCCTTGCCGCCAGCCGCGACCAAATGGCCGAACTGGTCGAGGCCCGCACCGCAGAATTGAAGGCGGCCAACCAGGCCCTCGAAGCGCTGTCACGTCACGATGATTTGACGGGGCTGGCCAATCGTCGCTATTTCGACGAGTTGAAGGACATCGAGTTTCGCCGGGCGATACGCCACAGGACCCCGCTGGCCGTGCTCATGTGTGATGTCGATTTCTTCAAGATCTACAACGACACCTACGGCCACATGCAGGGTGACTTGTGCTTGAAAGAGATCGCCGAGACCCTGCGCAGCGTGTTCGGCCGCTCTGGTGAACTGACCGCGCGCGTAGGCGGTGAAGAGTTCGTCGTGGTCCTGCCCAACGTCGACGCCGCCCAGGCCTGCGAGGCCGCCCAACGTTTGCGTACAAGCCTGGCGGAGCGTGAACTGCCCCACAGCGGTTCCAAGGTATCGCCGTTTGTCACCGTGAGCATCGGCGTCGCCGAGCTGGACCCGGAGACCATGGACCACTTCGATCAACTGCTGCAACGCGCCGACCAGGCGCTGTACCGGGCCAAACACAAGGGACGCGACTGCGTTGCCCTGTAAAAACCATCGCGCGCCATGAGGTCTGCATATGCACATTCGCCTGATACTCTGTTCATGCTTGCTACTCACCTCGATCAGCCTGCAAAGCCACGCCGAGACGATCGAAGTCGTGACCGAAGATTCCCTCTATGCCTACCTGCATGACGACAAGGTCGTCGGGCCGGGCAGTCGTATCGCCGAAGAAACACTGAAAAACGCGCAGCTCACCGACTACAGCCTGACGCTGTACCCGTGGGCCCGGGCCTACGAAAAGGCGCTGCACGAGCCTAACGTGTTGATTTTCCCGCTGGACCGCACCCCGGCCCGCGAGCAGTTGTTCAAATGGGTCGGTGAAATACATCGGGTGGCGAGCCGACTCTATAAGCTGCGAGACAGTGAAGGCATCGCCGTCAACAACCTCGAGGATGCCAAGCAGTACAGCATCGGCGTGGTGCGAAACGACGCCAAACAGATTTACCTGCAACAGCGTGGGTTTACCCGACTGGTCATCTCGTCCAACTACCACGACAACTTTAAAAAACTGCTGAATCGCCAGATCCAGTTGCTGCCGATGCCGGAGAACACCGCGCGCCTGATGAGCAAGGATGCCAAAGTGGATTTCACTTCGCTGGAAGAGGTCTATACCCTCGACGAGCAACCCCACAGGGTCCACCTGGCCTTCAGCCTGAGCACTCCGGACGAAGTCGTCGCCAAGGCCCAGCGCGCTTTCGAGCAGCTCAAGGCTTCTGGTGAAGTGGCGCGGATCATGCTCGAACAGCGGTAGACTCTGGGGGATCACACCACAAGCAACGATGAGGTATGTCCCGATGAGCCAAGCGTCCTACGTTCCGCCCAAGGTCTGGAAAAATGACGCCCCGTCTGGCGGCCAGTTCGCTAGCATCAACCGCCCTACCGCTGGGCCGACTCACGAAAAAACCTTGCCGATTGGCAAACACCCGTTGCAGCTCTATTCCCTGGCCACGCCCAATGGCGTGAAGGTGACCATCCTGCTGGAGGAACTGCTGGCGTTGGGTCATACGGGCGCGGAATACGACGCCTGGCTGATCCGCATCAGCGAAGGCGACCAGTTCTCCAGCGGTTTTGTCGAGGTCAACCCCAACTCCAAAATCCCGGCCCTGCTGGACCGCAGCGTGGAACCTGCCACCCGTGTCTTCGAGTCCGGTTCGATCCTGCTGTACCTGGCGGAAAAATTCGCCGCCCTCCTGCCCACCGACCCGGCGGGCCGCACCGAAACACTGAACTGGCTGTTCTGGCAGATGGGCTCTGCCCCGTACCTGGGTGGCGGCTTCGGGCATTTCTACGCCTATGCGCCGGAGAAATTCGAATACCCGATCAATCGCTTCACCATGGAGGCCAAGCGTCAACTCGACGTCCTGGATCGCCGCCTTGGCGAAAGCCAATACCTGGGAGGCACCGACTACACCATTGCCGACATCGCGGTCTGGCCTTGGTATGGCCAACTGGTGCGCAACAACGTGTACGGCGCCGCCGAGTTCCTGAGTGCCCACGAATACACCCATGTGCAGCGCTGGGCCGAAGAGATCGCCAAACGACCGGCCGTCCAGCGCGGACAGCGGGTCAACCGCACGTGGGGTGACGAAGCGAGCCAAGTGCCAGAGCGGCATGAGGCTGGGGATCTGGACTGAGGGCCAATCGCCACACCTGACGCGTTCAAGCCGGCAGTGTCAGGCCCCGGTCGCTGAAATACCGGCTCAACGTTGCCGCAGACGCGTGGGGATCCGCCAGGGCGACGTAGGTATCGGGACGCAGCAGATAAGCGGCGTCCCGACACAACCCGGCTTTATGATGCTCATCCTGCCAGGTGAACGTGTGCAGGGGGATCTGGTGCTGGCAGCTCCAGGCTTCCAGATCCGCCCGGGCCTTACCATAGACATGCACCTGCCAGCCGATGGACGCGAGCGGTTCGTAGTTGTCGGCGCCCGGCACCGGAACCCATGGCAAACGGTCACCGCCCAGCACGTCACCCGCCTTACCGGCACTCAACGGGCTCTCGTGATAATTCAAGGTGGTTTGGGACACCATCCGGAACAGGTACTCACGCACGTTCTCGCGTTTATAGGCAACGCTCGCAAAAAGCGGGGCGATGCGTGTGCGCACGAAGTCGGCAAAATTGCCTTGGGTGGTTGCAAAGGTGAACAGCCGGTCCGTCGTTTCCACCAGTTTTTGCGCAAACGCCTGGCGTTCGGCCTGGTAGCTGTCGAGTAACGCGTCGGGGGCCTGTCCCTTCACGACCGCCGCCAGTTTCCAGGCCAGATTGATCGCGTCGAGGATGCCAGTGTTCATGCCTTGGCCACCGGCCGGGCTGTGGACGTGTGCGGCGTCTCCGAGTAGAAATGCCCTGCCCCAGCGAAACTGATCCGTGACGCGATGATGGACCCGGTAGGTGGAGAACCAATTCACGTGATTGATCCTGATGTTCAGGCCGTTGATGGCGTCATGACCAACGTCCTCGAACGTGAGCGTCTCTGGAAGTTCTGCGCGTTCATCGCGAACCGTACCGATCAGGCGATATTGGTCAGTTTCGCCATAGAAAAACGCCAACACGAATTCGGATTTATCAAAAGCGATATGGGCCTCATCCGCAGGCTCGAAACCGCTGGCAGACACGTCCGCCACGTAGAACAGCTGCTTATAGGTACCGCCCTCGAAGCCGCTTCCCACCTGATGACGCACGAGCGAACGCGCGCCATCGCATCCTGCGAGGTAAGCGGTCGTGAGCGTTTCTTCGCGACCCTGGGCGTGTTGCAAGCGCGCGGTAACATGCTCGCCACGGTCCTCGAAGGACACCAGTTCGGTCTGCCGCTCGACTTCGACACCCAGGGTCTGAAGCTGCTCGACCAACAGCCGCTCATGACGGTCCTGGGGGTAAATGAGGACAAAAGGATAAGGCGATACATCCCCACCAGCGTCCACCAACGCAATCCGCGCCTTGCGTTTCCCCCGGGCCCACAGGTTCATGGCTGGGGTTTTGTACCCGGCCTCGATGACCGCACCGGCCATGTCGAGCTGGCGATAGAGTTCAAGTGTGCGGGCCTGGACGGCCATGGCACGCGAGGTTTCCCCCGGTCCGCGACTCTTGTCGACAATCCTGACAGCAAGCCCCTGCCGGGTGAGCCATAAAGCCAGAACCAATCCAGTAGGACCGGCTCCCACAATGAGAATGTCCGTTTGCGCCATGTTCAAGCCTCTGGAGGACGGATGACTCTGGAGGCACTTAATAATGGTCGAGGAAGGCCGGATGTCAACGAACGGGCGGCGGGCAAGCTGACTGCATGGGTTCTGTGGCTACTGTGGGAGCTTGCTCGCGAAGGCGTCATGACATTCAACATCGAAGTCGACCGACACACCGCTATCGCGAGCAGGCTCGCTCCCACCCGTTTTTCATCAGGTGTTCAGCGCTTGGTCGCCAGCTTATACCCAGCACCCGCCGACGCCGGAGCCGTTTCATTGGCCAGCGCAAAAACACACTCATCCAGATAAGGCCTGACATCCGCCCATTTCCTGCGATCGGCGATAAAACCTCTCAGCTTCTTGCCCGCATCCACGACATCCGGTTCATGGGCCATCAGCATGAGCCTGACTGGGGCTTTTTGTGGCGGCATCGCTTCAGATCCTATGCAGTCGGAGGTCAGAATGCCGCATCGAGCACCGAGCCGGTAATCGGGTTCTCAAGGAGTGCACGCGACCGGCTTTTTTCCTTTTCCTGGGGTGTCGTTTGTGCTGTTGATGCCGTGAACCAGGCCCAACTGCACAGCGAATGTTCTGGATGTTGGCGTCGTCGACTTGAACATTGTTGGAGCCGCATCGTAGGGCTAAACACTGTATTCTGACCGCGTTTTGTCGCTACCAAGGACCCAGGTATGTCGCTTCCCGGCGAGCACAATGCTTTCTCCGACATAGACGGATTTTTCATGAAACAGGCTCTGGATCAAGGCAGACGCGCACTGCCTGATTGCCTGCCCAATCCGCCTGTAGGGTGCGTCATCGTGCGCAGTAACTCGATTATTGCCAGTGGCTACACCCAGCCTCCGGGACGGCACCATGCAGAGGCGATGGCGCTGTCAAAACTGGAACAAAATTTCGACGAACTGACGGCTTACGTTACGCTGGAGCCTTGCTCATTCGCGGGCCGAACACCTTCATGCGCCCTGGCGTTGGTGAGCGCGGGCGTTACCCGAGTTTATGTTTCGATGCTGGATCCCGACCCTCGCAACGCTGGAGCGGGTGTCGCGATGCTTCGACGAGCAGGAATAGACGTTACAGTCGGCCTACTCGAAGAGCAGGCCCGTCGGGATTTGGGCCCGTATCTGCACGACGAGCAGCCGGCTGGCCAGCACAAAACCATGAAAGCCTTATCAATTGTGCGCCCTAGTGGAGGAAGGATCGCTTCAGGGCAGAAGACGCTTGAAGTCCGCCGCTGGCATCCGCCGCTGGCCCCCTCTGAAGATCTTCTTATCGTTGAAAATGGGCGATACCTCCACGCCGAGGGTGACGAGGATGAGGGAACTGCTGTCGCAATTGTGCGTGTGAACGCAGTTCGCCCATTCGCTGTTGCTGATATGCAAGCCGCCTGTGCAAGCAGTTTTTCAGAGGGCTGGCTCGCTTGGGAATTAAGCGATGTAAGACCCATCAAACGCCCGTTCGTGGTACGAGCAGCGCGAGGTATCTACGAGGTAGATCTCCCATACGTTGATCGTCCTCTTTAAACCAAATGCCAGGCCGAGATCAGTGCCTCAGGGACAGACCACGATTTGAATTCACCTGTAATCTTTCCGCCCCATAATCGCGGTCTGCCCCCGCCTTTCCCCTTCGAAGAATCGGGATGCGTCGTTAGCTATGGGAGTGTTTTGATTCCTCGGGTCTAACCGTCATGACTTTCACTGCATCATCAATCACTGCTTTGCTCATCTCCATTAAATGATGAGCGTCCCAGGCATGACGGTCCGTTTTCCTTTCGAAGATTGCGTCCTCTGCAAGCCGGTAGGCGAGATGCAAGAGATCTGACGCTTGTAGCAACGTTTCATTTAACGGAACACCGCCGTTAACGCGGAACAGCTGACTATCGGAGAGGGTTGCTATCGATCCATAGCATTCACACTCCACGTCTGCGCAGGTGCCCCTTTCCGGTTTTTCTCTTGATATCCCCCTTCCTGACAGCGTTTAGCAATTTCTGGAACGTTGAGCATTCAATGTGACGAGCAGCCGGGCAGCCCGCTACTAGACGAAGCTCGTCGCGTATGACGCTGAGTCGCTCGATAGTACGGTCTAGTTCGTCTGCCTTTTCGTTAAGCCGCTGACGATCAATGTCAGGCTGTCCCTCTGCGTCCAGCATGGCGAAGAGATCGTCTAGTGAAAGCTCTGCCGATTGCCCGAGCGCGATCAAGGACAAACGCTGGAGTACATCGGCACGAAACACACGACTCAGGCCACGACGACCGATTGAACTGATAAGACCTTTCTCTTCGTAGTAGCGCAGCGTTGAAGCCGGTAGACCGGAACGTCGTACCACCTCACCAATATCCAGCTCTTTCATGCTTGACCTCAAGTCGACTTGAACTTGCAGACTGCTGGGATCAAACCGCCAAAACAGGCTCAAGGCAAGGAGCAATACCATGGGAATAGCCGAGACCACACTGCGCATTCTGTTTGTTGGAATGGGGGCCACGTTGATTATGGACGTGTCGGGTTTTGTTCAAGCACGGGTGTTTGGTCTAGCGTCGCTTGACTATGGCTTGGTTGGTCGCTGGCTGGGCCACATGTTGCAAGGACGGTTTCGTCATGCCTCGATCATGGCGGCGCCTCCTATCAGGAATGAATGCCTGATGGGGTGGGTGTTCCATTACGTCACAGGCATTGTTTTCGCGATGGTGCTGATCGGTGCGAAAGGGCCTGCATGGATCTGTAACCCCACGCTAGTACCTGCGCTGGTGATGGGGGTGGTCAGTGTGATTGCGCCTTTTTTCATCATGCAGCCGGCGCTCGGTTTCGGCGTTGCCGGTTCGAAGACAGGGGTACCTAGCGTGGCAAGGCGCAGGAGCGTCATTGCACATCTGACATTCGGACTGGGACTTTTTGTGGCGGCATCGCTGTTGATGATGCTCTTTCCGACATCGTTCTGCCTAAGTTGAACACCTTTGGTACATCGGTGGTGCTCAGGGTGCGATATGGCTGGAATACGGAATGACCAAACTGCACCGGCCCTCTTCAAGTAATGATTTGAATACTCGGCTGTGAGCTGATAGTTCAGCCTGGTTGTTGGCTTCGATCAGTGCTTGTGCACTGGCCCGGGTGTAGCTAGCCGTGGGGCGTTGTACTTCAGATTCGATGCTGTCTGGGGGAACGGTCGGTTCGGGTTTGTTCGGCAGGACTCAGTACACCATGAGAATCGCGATGGCGCACCTGTCGATCGGCGAAGGGCGATGACGAGCAGGTTCTCGTCTTGCACCTGGGGTGGTGGGCGTGGTGATTGCCAAGACGCCATCATCGATGGCATAGCGGGTGGCGCCTTGCCGTCCAGGCGTCATGGAGCTGTTTTTTTAAGTTCTCCTTCGGACCTCTACGAAAGTCGCTGATCAACAGGCGGAGTAAACCCCAACCAAAAGCCCCTATGGACCGCCCCCGCAAATAGCACAAGCTCACGCCCATACAAGTCCCCAGCCGTGACCGCTACAGAGAAAGGACTCCGCACGCATACCTCGTACGCGTCACGTCGCGCTTAACCGAGTCCAGCCATGAACCTACTGAACCTCTTCAACACAGCCCGAGCCCGCACTCAAGGGGCTGTCAGCGTGGCCTGCACCTCTGCTGAACTGGACCAGGCGCTGGCCAACGTGCGTATCACCCCAGCGTTGGTCACCGGGTTCGTCTCCCCCCACCTGGACATCGACCAGATCGCCGCCAAGGTCAAGAAGCGCTTTGCCCACAGCGCCATCAGTCTGTGCACGACGTCGGGTGAGTTGTGCAACGGCGCGAACGCACTGTACTGCCAGACCGGCGAGACCTGGGATCGGGTGGTGCTGCAACTGTTTGACGCCAGTGTGATTGTGTCGGCCGAGGTGGTGATGGTGCCGCTGGAGTGCGAGGACATTCGCGGTGGCGGCAAGCGCTTGGCCATGCGTGAGCGAATCACCAGGCTAGTGACTAACATCAAGCAGGCGCAAGTGAGCACGCCCATTGATCATCGCGATACCTTGGCCTATGTGGTGTTCGATGGTCTTTCGGCTTCCGAGTCGTTCTTTATGGAGGCGCTCTATGAGTCGGGACGTTTCCCTTGCCTGTTCGTCGGCGGCTCGGCCGGGGGCAAGACGGATTTCAAAAAGACCCTGATCAGTGATGGGCAGCGCAGTTATCAGAACCACGCGCAGATCGTCTTCCTGAAAACCGCCGCGGACGTGCGCTTCGGCGTGTTCAAGAGCCAGAACTTCCAACCTGCCGGGCTGACGTTCAACGTACTGACCGCGTCGGTCGAAGACCGCACCATCGACCAGGTCATCGACAGCCGTGGCAACATCAAGAGCATGGTCCAGGCACTGTGCGAGGCATTCGAGTGCAGTGCCCAGGCGCTGGAACAGAAGCTGGCCGATTATTCATTCGCCATCCGCGTGGGCGATGAGCTGTTCGTGCGTTCCATTGCCCGCGTCGACTATCAGCAGCAGATCATCCAGCTGTTCTGCGACGTGGCACCCGGAGAAGAGTTGGTGATGGTCAAGCGCACGCCCCTTCGCGAGGCGACCCGACTCGACTACGAGAAATTCCTCAAGGGTAAAGGTGGTCATCCGCTGGCCGCCATTCTCAACGATTGCATCCTGCGGCGGCTCAACAACAGCAGCGACCTGGGCAGCATGGCCGGTATTTTCGGCGATGTGCCGTTGGCGGGCTTCTCGACGTTTGGTGAAATCCTCGGTTTGAACCTTAACCAGACGCTCACGGCGATTTTCTTTTTCAGAGTCACCAAGGGCGCCCGTTTTGTCGATGAGTACGTCGACAATTTCATTGCTCACTATGGCGAGTTCAAGGCGTTTTTCCTGCGCCGCCAGGTCAAGAAGTTGGCGGGCCTGAACCATGTCGTGGTCAAGCAGATCATGGCGTTCAAGATGAATGACTTCAGCAGCGCCTTGGACACTCGCGGCCTGGACAACACCATCCTGCCGGTCTTCGACGGTCTGACGGACCTGGGTCAGGTATTGGCCCAGGCCAGCCACCAGCAAGCGCAGATGGCGATGCAAATCAAGCATTACTCTGGCGAACTGCACTTGTCGATGGATGACCTGACGGGCACGATCGACCGACAAAACAGCGTCGCCGAGCAGGCCGGCACGACCGTCGAACAGTTGGCCACCCAAGCAGGTGAGGCGGTGGTCGGCGCCCGTGCGCTTGCCAGTTCGAGCTTGCGTATTCAGTCGATCGTACAGGTCATTCAGCAGATCGCCGGACAGACCAACCTGTTGGCCCTCAACGCCGCCATCGAAGCAGCGCGTGCCGGTGAGATGGGCAGAGGGTTTGCGGTGGTGGCTGATGAGGTCCGCAAGCTCGCGGAAATCACCCGCAAGAATGCTGCGGAAATCGGCGTGGACATTGACCTGCTCTCAACGGAGATCCAAGGCGTCGCCCAACAGATCGAAGACCAGTCCGTCGCCGTCAGCGCCCTGCGCGAGATGCTCGATGCCCTAGAAGACTCGAGCCGCACCACCGAAGGCACCGCGCAACGCACGAAGGCCATCGCGGACACCTTGACCGGACTGACTCACGCCAGTTCTTGAGTAACTGTTGCAGGGTTTGGTGTTGAGTCCGGGTGCTGGCCCGAACCTGGATGATCAGCCTGCGGGGCGCTCGTTGATTGTGCTCGCGGCCTGGAACAGGATTTTCGCGACGAAATCGATTTCCTGCTCGGTGATGATCAGCGGCGGCAGGAAGCGTACGGTGGCGCCGTGGCGTCCACCCAGTTCAACGATCAAGCCGTGCTTCAGGCAAGCCTGCTGGAACGCCTGGGCCCGGGCCGTGTCCACCGGCGGATGGCCCTGTGCGTCTGGGGTGCCTTGCGGGTCGACGATTTCCATGCCGAGCATCAGACCGCGCCCACGCACATCACCGATCCAGGCGAACTCGTTTTGCAGTGCCTGCAGCTGTTTTTGCAGGTGGGCACCCACCGTTTCAGCGTGCTGGACCAGGCCTTGATCGCGGATAAAACGCAAGGTCGCCGTACCCGCCGCCATCGCCAGTTGATTGCCGCGGAACGTGCCGGCGTGGGCACCCGGCTGCCAGACGTCCAGCGACTCGTGGTAGACCATGACCGACAGCGGCAACCCGCCGCCGATGGCTTTGGACAGGGTGATGACATCCGGCGTGATGCCCGATTGCTCGAAGCCGAACATCCGCCCGCTGCGGGCAATGCCGCACTGGATCTCGTCGACGATCAGCGGAATGCCATGGGCCTGGGTCAACCGACGCAGCTCCTGCAGCCAACGGTCCGGCGCGGCAATCACCCCGCCCTCGCCCTGGATCGGCTCCAGGATCATTGCCGCCGGTGCGGTCACCCCGCTTTCCGGGTCGTTGAGCAAGTGCTCAAGGTAACGCACGTTCAACGTGACTGCTTGATCGCCCGCCACCCCGAACGGGCAACGATAGTCGTGGGGGAATGGCAGGCGCTGCACGCCGGGCATCAATGCACCGAGGGCATTTTTCGGCGACAGGTTGCCGCTGATGGCCAGGGTGCCCAGGGTCATACCGTGATAGGCCCCTTCGAACGCCAAGACCGAATGCCGCCCCGTGGCGGTACGGGTCAGTTTGAGCGCGGCCTCGACCGCATCGGCCCCACTCGGACCGCAGAACTGGATGCGTGCATGGCGAGCGAACTCGCTGGGCAAGCAAGCGAAAATTTCTTGGACGAATGCGTCCTTCACCGGTGTCATGAGGTCCAGGGTGTGCATCGGCACACCGGCCGCCATGACCTGAGTGATGGCTTCGATGATCACCGGGTGGTTGTGCCCCAGCGCCAGGGTCCCGGCACCGGCCAGGCAATCGACGAACACTTGCCCTCGGCTGTCCTGCACATAAATGCCATGGGCCCTTTCAAGCACCAGGGGAATGCGTCGCGGGTAACTGCGGGCGTTGGATTCCTGCTGTTGCTGACGTTCCAGCAACGGCGTGGAATCGAGGCAGTAAGGACTCGACAGACCGGTGTGCAACAGGCGTAGCTGTTGCGCGCCACCCGCTGTGACATTCGAAAAAGCACTCATGATTTCCTCCATGGAGGCTGGGTTTGGAAGGGAACGAACAGCCTGGAAACAAACATCCGAAATGTTGCAGGACAGGCGCGAGGAGATTGCCTCCCCGCGCCTTTGGGTTTACATGTCGTAGCGCAGGATCATCCCCACCGTGCGCGGTGCGCCGACGTCGATGACGTCGTCACTGCGGTTGTTGGTGACGTATTCCTTGTCGAACGCGTTCTTCACGTAGGCAGACACCGCGACGTTCTTGGTGACTTTGTACTCGGTGTTGAAGTTCACCAGCACGTAGTTGTCGCTGCGGCGCTCGCCGGTGACCTTGCCGTTGGCATCGAACTGGTATTCCGAAGGCGCAGTGCTCTGGTAGATAACGTCAGTACCGAACATCAGGCGATCGTCGAAGCGATACACACCGCCCACGGACACCTTGTATTTAGGCGAACCAATAAACGCTTCGCCGCTCATGTCCTGGCCGGTACCGGTGACAAAGTCCTTGTATTTGCTATCGGTAATGGCGCCACCGACGTTCAAGGTCAATTGTTCGGAGATGTCTTTTTCTACGAAGACTTCCAGGCCCTTGATGTCGCTGCGACCGGCGTTGTAGATGTCAATGACGGAGCTACCGCTCTGCCGCAGGCCGACCTGCTGGTCTTTCCAATCGGTGTAGTACAGGTTGGCGCGGGTACGCAGGGTCTTGTCGAAGAACGAACCGCGGTAGGACAGCTCGTAGTTTGTGGTGTATTCCGGGTCGTAGGCCTGGTGACCGCTACCGGAGCGCAGGTTGACACCGCCACCGCGATAGCCCTTCTGCACCATGAAACCGAGGTACTGGTCCGTTGCCAATTCGTAGTCGATGCCGAGTTTCGGCAGTACGGCATCAAACGACTTGCTGACTTTGGCCGGCTCGGAGAAATCATCCTGCTCGACGTCGGTGTCGTTCGTCTCGTGGTCATAACGCAGGCCGGTGATCAAAGTCCAGCGCGGTGCGAACGTCCAGTTGACTTCACCGAACACCGCCTTGTTCTCGATGGTGGTATCGCCCTTGACCGTGCCGAACAGCGCGCCATCGAACAACAATCGGTCATGGAAGTCGTTGGTGTTACGCCCATAGTAGGCACCGACGAAACTCTTGACGGTGTCGGACGCGTAATTCAAACGCAGCTCCTGACTGAACAGGTTGCCATCCTGTTTACGCAAAACGACTTGGTCGTCCACGGCTGTCTGGTCAAAGTCAAGACGGTTGCTGTAGTCCGTACTGGTATTGGCCGTCATGCTCGTCAGCGACCAGGCATCGTTCAGGCGGTAGTCCACCTTGGCGCTGAGGGTGTCCTGCTTGAGATTGTCGAAGGCCTTGGTGTTGGACGAAATGTCGTAGTAGCTCGGCTTGCCATTGACGCGCATGGTCGAGCGGTCGCCCTGACGATGCTCACTGTGGGCGTAGGTCAGCAGGACATCGGTGTCGTCATTGGGCAGGATCAGCAACTTGCCACGGGTGTTGCTGGTGCGACGCGGGTTGGCATCTTCATTGAGCGTGGTATTGCGGATGTAGCCGTCACCTTCGCCATAGTCCACGGCGATACGCCCGGCGATCTTGTCATCCACGATCGAGCCACCGCCCGCCACGGCTGCCCCGCGCTCGCCGTAGTTACCTACGTTGGTTTGCGCCGAAAAGCTCGGTTCGAACGTTGGGTTCTTGGTCCGGATAACCACCGCACCGGCCAGGGAGTTGCGACCCTGGGTGGTGGATTGCGGACCCAGGAGTACTTCGATCTGCTCGGCATCCCAGAGCGGAACCGGGCTGAGGGTCAGCGCGCGGTTGGGCTGCACGGCACCGTCGACATACACCGACACCGCCCCGTTGAGGGTCGCCGGGCCCTGGTCGTCAAAACCGGACACCGGCACACCCCGGATACCCCATGTCTCATTACCCGCCTGGGTATAGACGCCGGGCGTGCGGGCAAATACATCCACCAGGTCCTTGTCGCCGTGTTCACGCAGGTTCTTGTCGGTGACCACCACCACGCTGGACTGGGTCTTTTCGAGGGTACGGTCGATCTTCTCACCGGTTACGGTGATTGGAGCGATCTCCATCTTGCCGGCTTCTTCAGCCGCCCAAGCGCCGTTGCTCAGGCCTATGGCCGACCCTACAGCCAACGCAATTGTGTTCTTTCTGAAATTCACGCCCCACTCCCCTGCGACAGATATTTTTGGTTTTTTGAGCTGGCCGAAGGCTGTTTGGCGCCAGCGGTGCGGAGTCTAATCCAAAAAAAAAATTAAATAAATAGTATTGATAATCTCTCTCATTTGTACCTAGTATGTCGTCTTGTATTGCCTTACATACATTACAGACGAGTCCTACATCGCTGACCGCTGCCCTGCTTTCAAGGTCTTGTGACTGGTCGAAGAAGATATAAAGAGGATGCACAAGGATGACCTCCATCGAACACCTGAGCGGGCGTTCCGAGCTTTTTTCAATAGCGCCCACGGATGCAGGCGCCCCGTCGCTGCCCGTGCTGGTGCAGGGGGCATCGGGACAGTCGATCCACGATCTGGACACCTCGACTCGCGACAGCCTGGCCCAGGTCCTGAGCACCGTTGGCGGTGTGTTGTTTCGCGGTTTCACCGTCGCCACGCCCATTGACTTCAAGCGTTTCGCTGCCAGCTTCGGTGCGCCGCTGGCCAGTTACGAATTCGGCTCCACACCGCGCAGCAAAGTCTTCGCCGGGGTCTATAGCTCCACCGAGTATCCAGCCCATCAATTCATCCCGCTGCACAACGAACAGGCCTACACCCGCCCCTGGCCTTCGCGTATCTGGTTCCACTGCATCAAGGCCAGTGAAACCGGCGGCGAGACCCCGATTGCCGACAGCCGCCTGATTTACCAGCGCATGCCTGCCGAGATTCGCGAGCTGTTTGCCAGCCGTGAGTTGCTCTACGTGCGCAACTACAGCGGCGCCCTGGACCTGCCCTGGGAGAAAGTCTTCAACACCCAGGACCGCGCCCAGGTCGAACGCTACTGCCAGGACAACGACATCGAGTGGGAATGGAAAGCCGATGGCGACCTGCGCACCCGCCAGCGTTGCGCCGCGGTGCAGCAGCATCCTGATAGCGGTGAGTGGGTCTGGTTCAACCAGGCGCACCTGTTCCATGTCTCGGCCATCGAACCAGGCGTACGCGCCAGCCTGCTGGCGGCGGTGGGTGAAGAGAACCTACCGCGCCATGTCTATTTCGGCGATGGCTCGCCGATTGCCGACGACATGCTCGACACCGTGCGCGAGGTTTACCGCGAGACTGCCATCAGTTTCCCTTGGCAGCCCGGCGATATCCTGATGCTCGACAACCGACTGGTGGCACACGGTCGCAATCCTTTCACCGGTGACCGCAAAGTCATCGTGGCCATGGCGTGAATTGCACATGTTTTCATTCGAACACTGGATCGACGTGCTGGAAGCCAACGCCCAGCACTTCCCTCAGCGTGCCGCCCTGCATTTTTTGCCGGACGGCGTAGAGATCGGCGAAACCCTGACCTTTGCCCAACTGCACGAGCAATCCCAAGCCCTGGCGGCCGTGCTGCAAGCGCGTTATGCGCCGGGTGATCGCGTGCTGTTGATGCTGCCCAGCAGCCTCGACTACGCCCGTGCCTTCTGTGCCTGCCTGTATGCGGGGCTGATTGCCGTGCCGTTGTTTCCACCGCCGTCGCGCAAGCCGCGCCACCTGGACCGCGTCCGCAACGTGGTGGTCGATGCCGAACCGGCGCTGATTCTCGCACCGGCGGATTATTGCGATGGCTTGCAGGAACTGGTGGAGGGACGCGTCGATGTGCTGACCGTCCAGGACCTGGGCACGCCACCGGCCAGCCAATGGAAACGCCCGGCCATCGACGGTTCGACCGTGGCCTTCCTGCAATACACGTCGGGCTCTACCGGCTCGCCAAAAGGCGTCGAGGTGCGTCAACGCAACCTGATCGCCAACGTCGAACTGATGCGCCAGGCGTACGCTTTCGACGAGCACGGTGCCATGGTCAATTGGCTGCCGCTGTACCACGACATGGGCTTGATCGGCGGCATGTTGGCCCCGCTCTACAGTGGCATGCCGTGCTACCTGATGGCGTCCAAGACCTTCGTCAATGCGCCGTCGACCTGGTTACAGGCGCTGAGTCGCTACCGCGCCACCGCCAGTTTCGCCCCCAACTTCGCCTATGCCCTGTGCAACCGCGTGGTCAGCGACAACCTGATCGCGCAGCTCGACCTGAGCGCCTGGCAACACGCGATCAACGGTGCCGAACCGATCCACCCCGGCACCCTGGAGGCCTTCGCCCAACGCTTTGCCGCGTGCGGCCTGAACCCGTTGGCCATCAGCCCCGGTTATGGCCAGGCCGAGGCGACCCTGTGCGTCAGCGCCACGCCGGTCGATGCACTGCCGGTGGTGCTGCGCCTGGACAAAGCCGTGCTGGAAACCGGTCGCGTGGCCCTGGCGACGGCCGATGCCGCCGCCGTGGAGTTCGTCGCCTGCGGTTACCCGCAAGCCTTGCACAGCATCGCCATCGTCGACCCGCACACCTTCGAACGTTGCGCTGCCGACCGCATCGGCGAAGTCTGGCTCAAGGGCCCGAGCAACGCCGAGTCCTATTGGAAGAACCCCGAGGCCACTCGCGAAGCCTTTGAAGCACGGATCGTCGGTTCATCGGAGCATTACCTGCGCTCCGGCGACCTGGGCTTCATGCATGAAGGCCAGGTGGTAATCTGCGGACGGCTCAAGGACCTGCTGATTCTCAATGGGCGCAACCTCTATCCCCACGACATCGAATTCGCCATTACCGACGCCGAGCCAGGCATCCGCACCGGTCGCATTGCCGCCTTCTCGGAAATGGACCCAGCCCTGGGCCGCGAGAAACTGGTGATCGTCGCCGAGCCGCAGCGCAAGTTCGTCGACCCGGCGCATCATCCGGCGCTGTTCACGTCGATGCAAAATGCCGTGCGCGAAGCCGCCGACTGTGGCATCGACCAGATCGTGCTGGTGCAAGCCGGCACCATCCCGATGACCACCAGCGGCAAGATCGCCCGTCAAGGCGCACGCAAACAACTGGCCGCGGGCACGTTGAGCATCATCGCCCAGAGCGGTGGGCAGCATGCCTCGAACGGCGAACCCCTTGACCTTGCCCAGTTCAAGCGCCTGGTAGCCGAGACGCCGCAACAGGCCCAAGTCGCCTGCCGCCAATGGCTGGAACAGACGCTGCACGCGGTCAACCCGTATTTGTCTGCTCACTTCGAACGCAGCCTGATCGGCCAGGGCCTGGACTCCATCGGCGTGGCCGACTTCGCTGCGCGCCTGCACAGGGACCTGGGCTGGAACCTCGAGACCCAGGACTTGTTCGGAGAAACCACCCTGGGGCAATGGGCGCTGGCCCTGCAAGGTATCCTGAATGAACCGGCACCAATGGCCGAGGCTTCGACCGAGCCGGCCAACCTCAGCCAGGGCCAGCAATCGTTCGCCCAGCGTCGTTTGTGGTTTTTACGCCAACTGAACCCGGACGACACCCGCCACAACCTGGTGCTGCATCTGCGCCTGCAAGGGCCGTTGGACATCGAGACGCTGGCCCTGCGCCTGAACGCGCTGGTCGAGCGGCATGGCGTGTTGCGCACGGTGTATCGCGACGGTGTCGATGGCCCGCAACAACAGGTGTTGCCGGCCACGGCGGTAGCGCTGATCCTGCATGATGTGCGTGACCAGAATGCAGCGCAGCAACAGCAGGCATTGAGCGAGCAGTTGGCCCACGAACACGCCACCCCTGTCGACTTGCAAGCCGGCCCGCTGCTGCGAGCGCAGTTGCTTAGCCGACATGACCAACAGCATGACCTGCTGCTGACCCTGCACCACATCGCCTTCGATGGGCGTTCGGCGCAAGTGCTGCTGGCGGAGCTGGCTGGTTCGACGGACGAAGGGCTGGCGGGGCAATACCTCGATTTCGTCCAATGGGAAGCCCGGTACTGGAGCGAACAGCGGATCGCCACCGCGCAGGACTTCTGGCGCGGACACCTGGCCGGCGTGCCGCAAACGTTGGAGCTCGGTGGCAGCGGCCAGGCCCCGGGCGAACACAGCCTGGACTTCAGCGTGCCCCAGGCCCGCTGCGAACGGCTGGCAGCACTGGCCCGCGAGCAAGGCGTGACCTTGTTCATGCTGTTGCTGGGCAGCTACCAACTGGTGCTCAAGCAACTGGGCGGCCAGCAGCAATTCCTGCTGGGCACCGACGTCAGCGGCCGGCCACTGGCCGAGCACAGCGACGTCATCGGTTTCTTCGTCAACCAGTTGACCCTGCGTTGCGACTTGCGCGGCGAACCGACCCTGGCCGGTTTCCTTGAGCGGGTTCGCGATGAAGCGCGCCTGGCCTATGCCCATCAAGGCCTGCCTTTCGACCTGGTGGTCTCGGCCCTCGCGCCGCAACGCCGCCCCGGTCACTCGCCGCTGTTCCAGGTCAAGCTCAACTATCAACCGTCACGGGTGACCCCGACCGCCATCGCCGGCGCGCAGTTGTCCGCGCTGGACGTGGCCCAGGCACCGGGAGATTTCCACCTGGTGCTCGACCTCGTGCACGACAGCGAAGGCCTCGCCGCGACCCTCAAGTATCGCGGCGAATACTTCGACCAGCACCGTGCCCTGCGCCTGCAATACCTGTGGATGGGCCTGCTGGAACAGCTACACGCCCTGTTGGATGAGCCGCTGCCGGCACTGGCCGAGCGCATCGACAACTGGGACCAGGCCTTCGCCCGTGAGCGACAACAGTCCCAGGCGCTGGCCGGTCGCAGCCAGATGATGCAAGCCAAACGTCGCTCCTTGTCCCTTTAACCGAGTCGGATGCCGTTATGTCTACCGTGCCCCCATCGCCACGCGCCCTCGGCGCCGTGCGTCGCAAAGCCATGAACGTCTCGGAACAACAATTGGTCACCGAGCGCCTGCTCAGCCCCGACCACACCCTGCCCCTGGTGATCGAGCCGGCAGTCAGTGGCGTCGACCTGATCGCCTGGGCCAGCCGGGAACGCGAGTCGCTGGAACAGAAACTGCTGGAGTACGGCGCCCTGCTGTTTCGCGGCTTCAACGTCGCGTCCGTCGAGCAGTTCGACCAAGTGATCGCCGCCCTCTCCCCCGGCGCTCTGGAATACATGTTCCGCGCCTCGCCCCGGACACGGGTCGGCGGCAACATCTACACCTCGACCGACTACCCGGCCGACCAGATGATTTTCCCCCACAACGAGCACTCCTATTCGCCGCGCTTCCCACTGCGGCTGTTCTTCTATTGCCAACTGCCGTCCGAGACCGGTGGTGAAACCCCGATTGGCTCGACCCGTGCCGTGAAGGCCAGGATCAGTCCGCAGATCGAAGCGCGGTTCCGGGAAAAAGGCGTGCTGTACGTTCGCAACTACGGCGACGGTTTCGGCCTGCCCTGGCAGACCGTGTTCCAGTCCGAAGACCGCCGCGAAGTGGAGGCCTACTGCGCCAGCGTCGGCATCGAAGTGGAATGGAAAGACAACAATCGCCTGCGCACCCGCCAACGCGGGCCGGCCGTGGTGCGCCACCCGCGCACCGGCGAAGACGTCTGGTTCAACCACGCCACGTTCTTCCACATCAGCACCCTGCCCGGGCGAATCCGCGATTCGCTGCAAAGCAACTTCAACGACCTCGACCTGCCCACCAATACCTTTTATGGCGATGGCGAACCGATCGAGCCGCACGTACTGCAATCGCTGCGGGCAGCCTACCTCGATTCTCTGGTGCGGTTCAGTTGGCAACAGGGGGATGTGTTGCTCATCGACAACATGCTCGCCGTGCACGGTCGCGAACCCTTTACCGGCAAGCGCGCCATCATGACCGGCATGGCTGAAGCCCTGCTGTCGAGCGACGTTGCCGTCTGACATTCAACGGGTCCACCCGCCGTTCGCAGGAGGCTTGCCTGACACGTGTCCAGCAAGCCCCGACGTCTGTGCGGTGATCCAGGCTCAAGCCCTTTTCCAGTCGAGATGAACATGAGCGGACTTCAAGGTTTTCGTATTTCGCCGCAACAGGCATCGGTTTACCCCCACATCAACGGCGCGGCGGAGCACCCGTTCAGCTGCCATTTGCAATGGTCGCTGTCGCAGCCGCTGGACGTCGATGCACTGCACAACCGTTTGCAAGCCTTAGTGGCCGGCAGTGAAATCCTGCGCACGCGCTTGATGCCCGTGCCCGGCCTGCGCCACCCGGTGCAGGTGATTGACGACGCCGGCTCGCTGGCGGTGAACCTCCAGGACCTGCGCCAGCACAGCCGCGCCGACCAGGACGCGGCGCTGGCTCGGCTCGCCGCCCAGCCCCGTGACTGGACAACCCCACTGTATGTGACCGTGCTGCGCCTGTCCGATAAACAAGCGGTCCTGGACCTGGCGGCGCCCAGCAGCCACTTCGACCTTGCCAGCCTGAAATGGCTGGCCGGCGCACTGCTGCACGACACCGCAACGGACCTGTCCGACACCTTGCAGTACGCCGACTACGCCGAATGGCGCTGGAGCCTGGTTGAAGACGCACCGGACCATCCGGGCGTGAGTTTCTGGAAGCCCTCGGACGAAACCGAACAGGCCGCCTTGCAGCTGCCGCTCGAAGTGGCCCTTGATGGCGGGTTCGCGCCAGCCCGGCTGGACCTGAGCCTACCGAGCGAGCTTGTCCGTCACTCGGCCCTGCCCCCTAACCTGCTGCTGACGGCATGGGCAGCGGTGCTGGGACGACTGGCCGGGCAGCAACAGGTGCCGCTCACCCTGATCCTTGAAAGTCGCGGCGCGGAACTGGAAAGCACCCTGGGCCTGTTCGAGCAGTGCCTGCCCGTGAGCATCGAACTGGATGCCCAGGCGACCCTGCTGGAACAAAGCGCGCACGTAGCCGCCACCCTGGAACGGGCAGTCGGCTGGCAGGACTACTACACCGGTACCCTCGATGCCGGATACGCCTTTGCCTGGCGCTCGGGCGATGCTCGGGAGCGTCATGCCAGCGCGGTGATGAACCCGCTGAAAGCGTGCCTGAACGTGCGTCAGTTGCCCGACAGCCTGCACGCGCAACTGGTCTACGACCGCCATGCCCTCAGCGCCGAAGCCGCGGGTTGCCTCGCCGAGCAATGGCTGCAACTGCTGCAGGGTGCCCTGGTTGAACCGCAACAGGCCTGGGCCCAATTGCCTCTGGGGGGAGCGCTGCAATCGCAGTTGATCGGCACCAGCACTAACGTGCCGGCCATCGAAGCGGTGACGCTGGTGGAACTGATTGCCCGTCAGGTTCGCCAACAGCCAGACGCAATTGCCCTCAGCGACCAGGACGGCGACCTGAGCTACAGCCGCCTCGACGCCTGCGCCACGCAACTGGCCCATCGACTGGTCGCCGCCGGGATCGGTCCTGACGTGCCCGTCGGCATCCTGTTCGCCCGCAGCAACGCGGCCATTGTCGCCATGCTCGCGGTCTTGAAAGCCGGGGGCGCCTACGTGCCAATCGACCCGAGCTACCCAGCCGACCGCCGCGCCTACATGCTCGCCGACAGCGCCATTGCCCACATCGTGGTCAGCGCCGAACTGGCCGACAGCGTGCCGGCCAACCTGCAACGTTTCGTCCTGGATGATCTGGCAACGCCGGACCTCAGCGATTGGCCGGCGCTGCCGTTGCCGGACGCGAACGACCTCGCCTACTTGATCTACACCTCCGGCTCTACCGGTGCGCCGAAAGCCGTGGAAATCCGCCACGGGGCACTGAGCGTCTCGACCCAGGTGCGCATGGCCGCCTATGACACCCCGGTGCGCGCCTATCTGTTGCTGTCGTCGTTCGCCTTCGACAGCTCGGTCGCCGGGATTTTCTGGACGCTGGCCCAAGGCGGACGCCTGGTCTTGCCCGCCCCGGGTGAAGAGCTGGAAATGTCCCGCCTGGCGCAACTGATTGCCCAGCATCAGGTCAGCCACGGCCTGTCACTGCCGTCGCTGTATCAGGCCCTGCTCGATCAATTGCAGCGCAGCGCAGGCACCGACAGCCTCGCCTGTTGGATCGTCGCCGGTGAAGCCTGCCCACCTTCGCTGATTGCGCAACACAGCAAGACCCTGCCCCACGCCCGGTTGGTGAACGAATACGGCCCCACCGAGGCCACCGTCTGGGCCACCTATGAGGTGCTGGAGCCAAACCGGAACGTCAGCATTGGCCGCCCCATTGCCGGCATGGACCTGCGCCTGCTGAACGAATTCGACACCGCCTGCGGCATTGGCGAGCCAGGGGAAATCGTCCTCGCCGGCCCGACCCTGGCCCGCGGCTATCGCCACAAACCCGACGAAACCGCCAAGGCCTTCGTCACCCTGGCCGACGGCACTCGCGTCTACCGTACGGGCGACTTGGCGTGCTGGTTGGCCGACGGGCGCCTGGCATTCCTGGGGCGCAAGGACCATCAGGTCAAGGTGCGCGGCTACCGCATCGAGCTGGGCGAAATCGAGCGCCAGTTGTGCCGCCACAGCGACGTGCGCGAAGCCGCAGTGATCGTCCAGGAACACGCCGCGGGCAAGCGTCTGCTCGCCTACATCCTGGCCGCCCACGGCTACGCACCGGACTCCGAGGCGATCAAGCGCTTCCTCGGTGAGCGCCTGCCGTCATACATGGTGCCGGCCCTGGTGCTGACCCTGGCGAGCTTTCCGCGCACGCCCAACGGCAAGCTCGACACTCGGCAGTTGCCCGACCCCGACTCGTTCGACGAAAGCGCCCACGTGGCGCCGCGCAACGCCATGGAAACCGCCCTGCAAGCCATCGTCGCCAAGGTCTTGAAGCTCTCGACGGTGAGCGTCACCGACAACTTTTTCGCCATCGGCGGCGACTCGATCCTGAGCCTGCAAGTGGTGGCCCAGGCCCACGAGCAAGGCATCGCGCTTTCGGCCAAACAAGTCTTCGAACGCCAGACTATCGCGGCCATGGCCGAGGTCGCGCAACCGCTGGCGCCGAACGCCGCCGAGCCGCAAGCCGACAGCACCGAGTTCAGCGCCTCGGGCCTGTCCGATGACGAAATGCAAGCGTTGATGGCCGAGCTGGACGAGACCGACCTGTGAACGGTTCCTCCCGTCGCCACGCCATCACCGCTGCCCCTTTTTACGCAGGACGCTTTCAATGACCACCGAAAAAACCACCGGCAACCCGATCGAAGACATTTACCCGCTGTCGCCGCTGCAACAAGGGATGCTGTTCCATTCCCTGCTGCACGAAGACTCCGGTGTGTACCTGATGCAGGATCGCTACCGCATCGGCGGGGCCATCGATGAAGCGGCGTTTCTCGAATCGTGGCGCCAGGTGGTGGCGCTGCACCCTTCCCTGCGCGCCAGTTTCCAGTGGAAAAGCCAGAAGCAACCGGTGCAGGTGATCCATCGCCAGGTCAAGGTCCCGCTGGACACCCTCGACCTGCGCGGGCTCGCCCCCCATGAGCAGGAGACGCGGATCCGCACGCTGCTGGAAGACGAGCAGAAAGTCGGCTTCAACCTGTCGAAGCCACCGCTGATTCGCTTCCGGTTGGTGCGCCTGGGCGATGAGTCCTACGAGTTCATTCGCAGCTTCCACCACATCCTGATGGACGCCTGGTGCATTTCCCTGGTGACCGTGGACTTCCTCAAAGTCTACGAAGCACTGTGCAACGACCGCACGCCGGAGCTGAAAAGCCCGCGGCCGTTTCGCGATTACATCCAGTGGCTGCAACGCCAGGATGCGAGCAAGGCCGAGCAGTTCTGGCGCGGCCAGCTGCAAGGTCTCAATGCCCCCACGCCGCTGACCGTGGACAACGGCGTGACCCGCGATCGCTACACCGATGCGGTACTGGTGGACGACCAACTGATTCACCTCGACGAACAGGAAACCCAGGCACTGGCGGCGTTCTGCCGCAGTCGCCGGATCACCCCGAACACGTTCTTCCAGGGCGTCTGGTCGCTGCTGCTGTCACGCTACAGCGGACAACAGGACGTGGTCTTCGGCGTTACGGTGGCCGGGCGCCCGGCCGACCTGACTGGCGTCGCAGAAATGATCGGCCTGTTCATCAACACCTTGCCGCTGCGGGTTTCGGTGGACCCGAACGCCGCGCTCGGCAGTTGGCTGGGCGACCTGCAAAAGCTCAACGTCGACATGCGCGACTTCGAACACACGCCCTTGACCGACATCCAGGGCTGGAGCGATTTCCCCCGGGGCGAAACCCTGTTCGACAGCATCCTGGTGTTCGAAAACGCCCCCATCGACGAACAGATTCTCGAAGGCGGCTTCCAGTTCAGCCTCGAAGGCATGGACCACAGCGTGCACACCCACTATGGCTTGACCGTGGTGATCCTGCCGGGCGAACAGCTGGGCATCCGCGTTTCCTATGACCGCGAACGTTTCGAAATCGCCACCGTGCAGCGCCTGCTGGGCCACATCGCCAGCCTGGTGCGCAGCATGCTCGCCGCACCCGAGGCGCCATTGGCCAGCTTTGAGCTGCTGGCCGTCGAGGAGCGCCAGCAACTGCTGGGCGAGTGGGCGCTCAACCCGCATGATTTTCCGCTGAATCAAAGCTACGCCGAGCTGTTTGCCGCCCAAGTCGCCCAGCGCCCTGGACAGATCGCCGCGACCTGCAACGGGGAGTCGTTGACCTACGCCGAGCTGGACCTGCGCTCCACGCGCCTGGCCCATGCCCTGCGCCAGGCCGGCGCCGCTGAAGACCAACTGGTCGCACTGCTCGCCCCCCGTGGCCTGACGCTGTTGACCATGATGCTGGCGGTGTTCAAGGCCGGCGCCGCGATGCTGCCCCTAGAAGTCAATCACCCGCCCGAGCGCCTGCGGGAAATCCTCGGGCTGTCCCGCGCCCCGCTCCTGGTCGCCAGCGAAGCTTACAGCGGTTTGCTCGATCAACTGCTCAGCGGCCTCGACCAGGCACCCGAGGCGCTGTTCGCCGAAGCCTGCTGGACGTCCGGTAACGACGCGCCGCTGCCGGTGCTCGCCCGCCCCGACAGCTTGGCCTACGTGCTCTTTACCTCGGGTTCGACCGGCACGCCCAAGGGTGTGATGATCGAACAGCGCGGCATGCTCAACAACATCTTCGGCAAGGTGCCGGCCCTGGGGCTCAGCGCCGCCGACCGGATCCCCCAGACCGCCTCGGTGGCGTTCGACATTTCGGTGTGGCAGTTCCTCGCCGCGCCGGTGCTCGGTGCCACCGTGCACATTCTTCCGGATGAAGTTGCCCACGACCCGCAACACCTGTTGCAAGTGCTCGCCAGCGAGCGCCTGAACGTGCTGGAAATCGTCCCGAGCCTGATGCGCACCTTGCTCGCGCTGTGCCCGTGCGACTTGCAACTGCCGGACCTGCGCTGGGTGTTGCCTACCGGCGAAGCCCTGCCGCCGACCGTGGCCCGCGACTGGTTCGCACACTTCCCCGACATCGCCCTGATGAATGCCTACGGGCCGGCCGAATGCGCCGACGATGTAGCCTTCCAGCCGATTTTCGCCGCACCGGGGGCCGAGGTCAGCCACATGCCCATCGGCCAACCGACCGCCAACAACCGCCTGTATATGCTGGACGAATCCCTGCGCCCGGTGCCGGTGGGCGTGGCCGGGGAAATCTGCGTCGGTGGCGTCGGCGTCGGCCGTGGCTACCTGCACGACCCACAACGCACCGCTGAGGCGTTTATCGACCCCCCTCAGTTTGAAGGTCGCCTGTACCGCACCGGTGACCTGGGACGCTGGCGTGCAGACGGGGTGATCGAATACCTCGGCCGCCGCGACCAGCAGGTAAAACTGCGCGGGCACCGGATCGAACTGACGGAAATCGAACACCGTCTCGCCCAGCACCCGAACGTCCGCGAAGCCGCCGTCCTGCTGCGGGAAAACACCGTCGGCGAAGCCTGGCTGGTGGCGTACTGGTCGGCCCATGACGAAACCCTGGGCAGCGACGGCCTGAGCGAACACCTGCGCACGCAACTGCCGCCGTACATGGTGCCGGCCGCCTTCGTCTGCCTGGACAAACTGCCCCTGAACAATAACGGCAAGGTCGATCGCAAGGCCCTGGCCGCCCGGGAGCTGGACTGGCAGGCCGACACCCAGCAAAGCATTGCCCCGCGCAACGCGCTGGAAACCAGCGTGGCGTCCATCTGGGCCGAGGTCCTGGGGCGCGACACGGTGGGCGTGGAAGACAACTTTTTCACCCTCGGCGGACACTCGCTGCTGGCGACCCAGATCGTTGCCCGCCTGCGCACCCAGTTCAAGCTCGACCTGCCGTTGCGGGTGCTGTTCGAACAGCCGACCGTGGCCTTGCTGGCCGTGGCCATCGCCGCACGCCAGGCCCAGGCCGCGGCACCGCATGCCAGCGCGATCAGCGTGCCCAAGGCCCAGCCACGCCCGACGCTGCTGCCGCTGTCGTTCTCGCAACAGCGCCTGTGGTTCATCGAGCAACTGACGCCGGGCACCACCCTGTTCAACATCCCGTTCGCCCTGCACCTCAAGGGTGAACTTAACGTCGAGGCGCTGCACGCCAGCCTGAACGACCTGCTGGTGCGCCACGAAATCCTGCGCACCGGCATCCACAGCACCGACGGCGTGCCATGCCAACGCATCAGCCCATCACTAAACATCGCACTGCCCTTCGAAGACTTGTCGGGGCTGACCGCCACCGCTCGCGCCGGCGCGCAGTTCAATGCCCTGCAAGACACCTTCGAGCAGCCGTTCGACCTGACCTGCCCACCGCTGCTGCGTGCGCACTTGCTGCGCCTGGCACCGGGCGAGCACGTACTCGGCATCGCCCTGCATCACCTGGTCTCGGACGCCTGGTCGGCCACCATCGCCCTGCGCGAGCTGGCCCTGGGTTATGAAACCCGTTGCAACGGCGTCCCCGCCGAGTTGCCGGCCCTGGCGCTGCAATACGCCGACTTCGCCCTCTGGCAGCGCGAACACCTGCAAGGCGCCGAACTCAAGCGCCAACTCGACTACTGGACCACCACCCTCGACCGGCGCGACAGCGACACCAGCCCGCTGCTGGCCTTGCCCACCGATCATCCACGGCCCTCGGTGCAAAGCTACCGCGCCGGGATCGTGCAGCGTGAACTCAGCGCCGTCCTCAGCGCCCGGGTACAGGCCTTTGCCAGTCGCCTCGGTACTACGCCGTTCACCGTCCTGTTCGCCGGCTTCGCCGTGCTGATGCACCGTTTGAGCGGCGATGCCACGGTGCTGGTCGGCACCCCGGTCACCCACCGTGAACAGCCGGGCACCGAAGGCTTGCTGGGTATTCTGCTGAACAACCTGGCGATCCGCGCGGACTTCGAGCCGCAAGCCGGCTTTACCGACCTGGTCAAACAAGTGGCCGAGCGTCTGCGCAGTGGCCTGCTGCATCAGGACCTGCCCTTCGAGCAACTGGTGGACAGCCTGCAACTGCCACGCAGCCTCAGCCATGCGCCGCTGTACCAGGTGATGGTCGCCCAGCAGCTGGCCATGGAGTCGCGGTTGCGCTTCCCCGGGCTGGAGTTCGAAGCGCTCGATACGCCGCTGCGGCATTCCGAATGTGACCTGGACCTGCACGTGTTGTGCCCGGCCAATACGCCGATCCAGCTGGAGCTGATGTTCGCCCTCGACCTGTTCGTCGCCGACAGCGCCCGCCAGACCCTGGCGCGCCTGGAACACCTGCTCGAACACCTGCTCGCCGAGCCACAACGCCCGGTCGCCGCCTTGCCGCTGCTGATGGACGCGGAATGGCAACGCACCGTGGTCGAGTGGAACCGCACCGAGATGCCGGTGCCGACGCACCTGACTTTCGCCCAGTTGTTCGAACAACAGGCCGAACGCACCCCGGCGCGCGACGCCCTGTGTTTCGAAGGCCGCAGCCTGAACTACGGCGAACTCAACCGTCGCGCCAACCAGGTGGCGCATTACCTGCGCAGCCGGGGCGTCGGCGCCAACAGCCCGGTGGCGCTGTGTGTCGAGCGTTCACTGGAACTGCTGGTCGGCCTGCTGGGCATTCTCAAGTCCGGTGGCGCCTATGTGCCGCTGGACCCGACCTACCCGGCGGATCGCCTGGCGTACATGCTCGAAGACGCCCGACCGGCGCTGTTGCTCGGCCAGCAAGGCCTGTTGGAACAGCTGGGCGGCGAACTGCCGCGCTTGCGCCTGGACAGCGACGCCGACCTGTTCGCCAACCAGCCGGACAGCAACCCTGCCCCGCTCGCCGGGCCGCAAGACCTGGCCTACATCATGTACACCTCCGGTTCGACCGGTAAGCCCAAGGGCACCCTGGTGACCAACGGTTCGGTGGTCAACCTGGCCTGGGCGCGTATCCACGGTTTGTATCGCCGCTACACCGACCAGCCGATGCGCACCAGCTTCAACTACTCGTTCGCCTTCGACAGTTCGGTGGCCGAGCTGATCCTGTTGCTCGACGGCCACAGCCTGTACCTGACCCCGGAGGACGTGCGCTACGACCCCGAGGCCCTGGCCAGATTCTTCCGCGACACTCGCCTGGACGCCTTCGAATGCACCCCGGCACAGCTCAAGGCCCTGCTCGAAAGCGACGGTGTCCGTCGTGGCGAGGTGTACCTGCCGCGCTTCGTGCTGTTCGGTGGCGATGCGGTGGACGCGCAGCTGTGGCAACGCCTGCCATCGATTGCCGGCAGCCGCTTCTTCAACACCTACGGCCCGACCGAGTGCACGGTGGATGCCACCGGTTGCGCGGTGGATGACTTCCCGCAGCGGCCGATCATCGGCCGGCCGATCGCCAACGTGCGCACCTACGTGCTCGATGCCTTCCTCAACCCGATGCCGGTGGGCGTCCCGGGGGAACTGCACATCGGCGGTACCGGCGTGACCCTGGGCTACCTCAACCGTGCCGAGCTGACCGCGAAGGTGTTCATCGAGGACCCGTTCTCCCCCGTGGCCGGGGCACGGATGTACAAGTCCGGCGACCTGGTGCGCTGGTTATCCGACGGCCAGCTCGAATACCTGGGACGCATGGACCATCAAGTGAAGATCCGTGGTTTCCGTGTCGAGTTGGGGGAAATAGAAACCTTGATCGGCGCCCAACCGGGCGTGCGCCAGGCCGTGGTGCTGGCCCGTGAAGACGTGCCCGGCGACAAGCGCCTGGTCGCCTACGTGACGTGCGACCAGCAGGCCGACATCCACGCGTGGCGCAACGCCATTGGCGCCGCCCTGCCCGACTACATGGTGCCCTCGGCATTCGTGCTGCTCGACGAGCTGCCGCTGACCGACAACGGCAAACTCAACCGTAAGGCCTTGCCGGCCCCGGACATCCAAGCCGCGCCAGACGCCCTCGACCCGCCGCGCAGCGCCGCCGAACAGCAACTGGCCGCCCTGTGGGCCGAGTTGCTGAACGTGCCGTCGTCGCAGATCGGTCGTGACAGCCATTTCTTCTACCTCGGTGGCCACTCCCTGCTGGCGGCGACATTGTTTGCCCGCCTGCGCCAACAGTTCGCTACCGTACCTGCGTTGCGGGCGGTGTTCGAACACCCGACCCTCGACGCCTTGGCCGCGCTGCTGGGCGATCCCCTGCAAGCCCCGGCGGCGACCTTTGTCCCGGCAACGCGTCCGGCGCGCCTGCCGCTGTCGTTCGAACAGCAACGCTTGTGGTTCCTTGAACAACTGAGCACCGGCGGTGGCGAGTACAACGTGGTCAGCGCCGTGCAACTGGCCGGCGCACTCAACGTCCAGGCCCTGCACACGGCCCTGAACAGCGTGGTCCAACGCCACGAGATCCTGCGCAGCCGCATCGTGCGCGATAGCGACGGCGAGTTGGCGCTGGTGATCGAACCGCAGGTCGATATCAGCGTGCAGGTGACGGCACTGCAAGCGACCAGCGACGCGCAATGGCAGCAACTGACCGATGCGGCGATGCACGCAGAGACCGGCCGCCGGTTCGACCTCGCCGCCGAAGTGCCCGTCCGCGCCACGCTGCTGCAACGCAGCGGCGGCGCCCAGTCACTGCTGTTGCTCAGCGTGCACCACTGCGCCACAGACGACGCCTCCAGCCAGAACCTGCTGGATGAACTGCGACAGTTCTACACCGCCCAATGCCAGGGTGCCCCGGCGGCACTGCCGGCGTTGACGCTGCAATACCCCGATTACGCTCTCTGGCAACGCGAACCCGGTCAACAGACCGCGTTCAGCAGCCAACTGGAATACTGGCGCAACCAACTGGAGGACGGCGACTACCTGCTGGACCTGCCGACCGAGCAGGGCCGTCCAAACCAGCTCGCCCCCGCGGCCGGCGCGGTCCAACTGCAATTGCCGCCCGCCCTGGTGGAACGCCTGCGGCAGTTCGCCCAGCAACGCGGTGCCACGCTGTACATGCTCATGCTCGGCGCCGCGCAGTTGCTCTTGGGCCGCTACGCCAACCAGCGTGACGTGCGAGTCGGTAGCCCGGTGGCCCAGCGTCCATTCGCCGAGCTGCAACCGCTGATCGGCTGCTTCGTCAACACCGTGGTCATGCGCACCGACCTGGATCCGACACTGGATTTCGAAGGTTTGCTCAGCCAGGTGCGCAACCGGGTGCTGGATGCCCAGCAGCATCAGGACGTGCCGTTCGACCAGGTCGTCGAGCATTTGAAACCTTCGCGCAGCCTCGGCCAGACGCCGCTGTTCCAAGTGCTGTTCGCCATGCAGAACGCTGACTCGTCCTCGGCTCACTGGCCGCAGTTGCAGGTGCGCGAACGGGCGGTGACCGCCCAGGCCACCAAGTACGACCTGAACTGGGAAGTACACGACGGCGAGGTGCTGTCGGTGTTGCTGGAATACCGCGCCGCGCTGTTCAGCCAAACCACGGCCCGGCGTTGGCTGGAACAATGGCAACAACTGCTGGAGACGATGCTCGAAGCGCCACGGACCCGCCTCAGGGATTGGACACCGCTGCCGGCGGCAGAGCGTCATCGCCAGTTGATCGAGTGGAACGCCGCCGACCGCCACTACAGCGGCCCAACCAACCTACACACCGCCCTGAGCCAACAAGCAGCCCTGAGCCCCAACGCCCCGGCACTGGTGTTCGAAGGCCAGCGCCTGAGCTACGCCGAGCTGGACCTGCG